>JAIRVT010000022.1 GCA_031253755.1 Enterobacteriaceae bacterium | reverse complement strand
GCGACTCTTTCGCCACGTGCTGCGCCAGCTCCCGCAGGTAAGCACGTTCTTTCAGGTACAGGGATTCTTTATTGTTTTTCATTCTTTCACTCTGTTAAACAAGACGATTTATTGGTCAGATTGATTATTGTACAGACTTATCGGTAAAATTAATTAACCAATAAGATGAGATTTTCTCCTGATTTCAGTGAAAAATGGGGAAAATAGCGGAATATGCACGGGAATTCAGGCAAAAATAAATTGTAGGAAATACAGTCGAATGAAAAACAGAAAATTTGAACGAAACCGCCGTTTAGCCAAGCAGTACCAGCGGAATAGACATGATTGCCAGTTTGAACAAGGCATTCTGATTTATCATGACTACAGTGAGCGCGATCAAAACGAACTATCTTGGTGGGATGATGTCAGTTTTATTTTGGGGAGTGTCCGCGTGATGGTTGATTGGCAACATCCGCGTTATGTCTATCATAATTTGATTGATGAGGCGGCGCATAACGCGGTTCCTCGCCTACAGCAAGATAAAGAAAATAAGAGTTGGTTTTCCAAACCAAAATATAAAAAAGTAGGACGGAGCCGGAAAAAAGTACATTACCATACACTGCAATTTAGTGAAGATTCGAAGAAATGGTTTGCCGCCCTTAGCGCTGAAAAAGCGCGTTTGCGTAAAGAGGCGGATTTCACCCTTTATCCCTCTATGAAAGTCGAAATGCTGCCTTGGTGCCGTTACGTCACCCTCGTTGCACCGATTGAGGTTCGCAATGCCGAAGAACTTCATAAACTGGCTGATATGGTCAGGCGTATTTTAAAAAGAGAGACCACGCTGGAAGCGGAATTTCCTGATTATACATATGGAAAAGCCCAGTGGATTGCTGACGGTTTAGCAGATCAGCCAGATTAAGTGACTTCGCCAATTGCTTTAAATAATCAAGTTTCCACTGATAATAATATTCAAACGGATTCACCATTTATTCCTTTTATTTTAAAGCTGTACATTATTAAAATTACCTTTTCAAGATTTTAGATAAATAGCCTATTCCTTAATTAATCACATTAAATTAATCAACAAAGTAAATTAGGACATTTATTTTACAACTTACACCAATCCAACTTCAGGTTGCAGTTTACAAAACAATGTGAATGCTTATATCTCTCCGCTACGCGGAGAGATATAAAATGCACCTTGAAAGGCGACGGGATAGTATTCAATAAAAAATAATATTTATTGATTCAAATAAATATAAGTTTGTTTCCCTTGATAAGAGATTCATTTAATTTACATTTTATATGCTTTTTCATAATAGCGAGAGTATCTAAAGTGATCTTTCCTTATCCCGCGCGATGCGCGGGATAAGGAATACTCCTATCATTTTTAAAAGTTATTTAAATCAATTAGTTATTTTAATTTTGTCATCTAGTGAACTCTTTTTCACCCAATCGGTGATCTGCATTCCATTTTTGCAATCTAATGCAAATTTACATTGATCATTCCCTGAGTGAGGATTATTTATTGTTAAAAAATAGCAAACAATAATCCAACAATTAATGAAATTAAAATCAACCTTGGGTTCATATATTAAATGTAACAAAACTTCAATGAGGCTAAGGAGGGAAGCTAGATGATGCAGCACACGATCAATTTTTGGCCTTTAATTGGAATAGCGGTCATTGTTATTGGTTTTATCATCAGAGTTAATCCGGTTCTGGTTGTTACCGTTGCCGGGTTGGTTACCGGTTTAACCGCCAATATGCCAGTGCTCGATATTCTGGAAAAACTCGGTTCCGGCTTTATTAGTACGCTGAATTTAGCACTGACTCTCCTGTTACCTTTAGTTATCGTTGGTTTGCTGGAGAGAAGTGGGTTAAAAGAGCAGGCTCAGCGCGCAATTTCCCATATTAAAAGTGCCACTGCCGGGCGTTTATTGATTGCCTATTTATTTGTCCGCGAAATTTCTGCGGCGCTGGGATTAACCAGTTTAGGCGGACATCCGCAAATGGTACGCCCATTATTGGCGCCGATGGCTGAAGGGGCGGCTGAGAATCAGTACGGTGAATTACCCAATACCGTTCGTCACCGAATTCGGGCGATGTCTGCCGCAACAGATAATACAGGCTTGTTCTTTGGCGAGGACATTTTTGTCGCTTTTGGCGCCATTATATTTATGCACAATTTCATCTTGGAATCGGCTGGCATCCAAACTGAACCACTCCATATTGCACTGTGGGGAATTCCTACCGCTGTTTGTGCTTTCCTTATCCATTCCGTTCGCTTATATCGTCTTGATTACCGCCTTGCCAAAGAGATTAGCGCGTTAAATTTGGTCACGCAGAGCAGCAAGGAGGCAATATAGTGTTTCAATTACAATATCTCTACGTACTGGCTGGGCTTTTGTTACTCGCGGTTGCGGTTATGTCATGGCGTGATAAAGCCAATCCTCGCCGCTTAACGACGGGCGCCTTCTGGGCTCTCTACGGCTTAATCTTTTTAGTCGGAAAATGGAGTGGCTCTCTGGCGGCTATCTGGATAAGTGATGAAGCCTGCGCCCAAAAAGTGGCTCATATCATTGTTGGTGTGATAGTGGTTGTTCTGGCGATATTAGCGGGCTTTGGTGGTGTACGTTTAGGTCACTACCATCAACCAACCGCAGAACAACGGCAAAAAAGTGCTGCCCGGCTCGGTAATCGGCTATTTTTGCCTGCATTGCTTATCCCGATTCTCACTATAATCGGCGTGCTTTCGTTTAATTATATGCCGGGATTAGCGCGCACAGTTTTTGGCGAAGGAAATCATACGACACTGGTAACACTGTTTTCTATTAGCCTTAGTTGCCTGATCGCGCTGGCAGTCGCCATGCGCCTCACTCATGCAAAAATCACACAACCCGTGCAAGAAACGCGACGATTATTAGATTCTATTGGCTGTGTATTCATTCTGCCGCAAGTTCTGGCAACGCTCGGTTTGTTGTTTACTGCCGCAGGAGTGGGGACCATCATTTCTTATCTGACCGAGCATTATCTGGCGGTCGATAATCGCCTTATTGCTGTCATGGCTTATGTTTTTTGCATGGCTTTACTGACGATGATCATGGGGAACGCATTTGCTGCATTTCCTATCGTCACCGCAGGCATGGGTATTCCTATTTTGGTGTTACAACATGGGGGAAACCCGGCAGTGATGGCAGCTATCGGAATGTTTTCCGGCTATTGCGGTACGCTGATGACGCCAATGGCCGCAAATTTTAATCTTGTTCCCGCAGCATTACTGGATTTGCCTGACAAAAATGCTGTTATTAAGGCACAAATTCCTACGGGATTGGCCTTACTCATTGTTAATGTGTTTCTACTCTACTTTATGATGTTTTTTTAAAAAGCAACGACAGGAAACCGCCATGAAAACTATTTTAGTCACAGCTTTTGAACCTTTTGGCGGAGATGCCATTAATCCTTCATGGGAGGCGATTAAACCACTGCAAGGCGAGCAAATTGCCGATGCGAAAATCGAAATTTACCAGCTTTCCTGCGTTTTTGGGGCTGCACTCGCGCAACTTTATGCCGCTATTGATAAATATCAACCGGAGATGGTGCTTTCTGTCGGTCAGGCAGGCGGCAGGCCGGATATCACCGTAGAACGGATCGCCATTAATATCAATGACGCCAGAATTGCTGACAACGCAGGCAAACAACCGATTGATACTCCTGTGGTTACCGGTGGCCCTGCCGCCTATTTCTCCAGTCTGCCTATTAAGGCAATGGTTAACGCGTTGAAAACGGCAGGTATTCCGGCCTCAGTTTCCCAAACCGCCGGTACTTTTGTTTGTAACCATGTGATGTATGGCTTATTGCATTATCTGACACAAAAATATCCTGCTGCCCGTGGAGGATTTGTCCATGTTCCTTATTTGCCGGAACAAGCGGCAAAAAATGCGGGGATGCCAAGTATGTCTCTGGTAACGATGACAACAGGATTAAAAATAGCGATTGAAGTGGCCTGGAAAAATAAATCGGATATTGTTGCCACCGAGGGAGCTATACATTAGGTTTATATTTTTCGTCTTTCCGAACTCATATAATAAATTCAACTTTAAGTTTTAAGGATATATTGAGTGGCCATAACTCACTTTGAATACCAAATAAGGCGTTACATGACTTTTCATAATTGTGAGAGTGCCAGTAGTGATTTTTCCTTATCCCGCGCACAGCGCGGGATAAGGAATACTCCTACCATTTTGAAAAGTTATATAAAAAATAGCGTCTAAAAATATCATAACTCTCTTACTCCTTTATTATAAGGAGTAAGAAAGCCGACATGTTTTTATATTTCACTATTATATGAATACAAGATGTTAATTCGGGGAGATTATTGTTTGGATAAAGTTTTATCGGGTAATATGTGTGAGAATACAAATATTATCCCAACTGTTATCAGGATAATAATAAAACCTGTCTCGTTGAATATATCCATCGCAACGCCTGTTATTAATGGCCCCATAAGGCTGCCAAGTCCCCAAATAATACCGAATAGAGAATTTATAATAATAAGTGTCTGGCCTGAATATTTTATCCCTGCTCTCACCAGTGATAAAGTATAAATGCTGCCGCCAAATGCGCCCATAATGATGACATCAATCCATAAAAAGATGGAATTAACCGTAAAAGGTAACGCCAATAAAGATAAAATAAAAACAATACCACAAATAGCGTGCACTCTTTGATGATTGGTTTTATCTGCCAGCCAGCCGATAGGGATCTGAAAAATTGCGTCACCTAAGAAAATTACGGTTATCAGCGTAATGGTAATTTGCTCTGGTAACCCTAATGACAAACCATAGAGTGGAAACATGGATAATGTCGCAGCATCAAAGAAAGAGAAACAAAAAACGCCAATCATAAGGCAAGGTGCCGACATCATTAATAGCAAGACAGAATATCTTATTTTTTCATTTTGTTCTGGTTGCTGAGTTCGTGGCGTTAAAGGATTTATTAATATAAGCGCAATACAAACAAGAGAAAAAATACTCAGTATTGTTGCAGGAATTAATGAGATAATACCAAGGAGAGAAATCAGTAATGGCCCCAGTAATTGACAGCCGGTGAACACTGTCGTGTACATTCCCATCAATGTTCCCTTATATTTATCATTGGCATTATCGCTAATCAGGGATTCACCAATAACGACAATAATACCGCAAGCAATTCCCATCAAAAACCGAGGAAGTGCAAGATAATAAACCTGATTTAAATAAGCAGAAAGTAAAGTGGAAATCGCAAGTAATAATAAACTTAAATTCAGTAACTTATTTAAATTAAATAAACGCGTTAATTTTGGAATGATCATGGAAGAAAGCAACATTCCCACTGCTGGCAGCGCTGACAATATGCCTGTTATTGTTGATGCGTAATTTAACCCTGCCAACTTTAAACTGACCATGGGTAATGTATAACCCATCGCTAACCCTACAAGAGATGCACTCAAAATAATGGATATCATAGATAGTTTATTAAAGCTGGCAGTCATTTTTATTTTTTACCTGTTATGTGGCTCAACCAAATATTGATATATATCTCTTTGTGGCAATGTACTTCCATGAATTCTGTTACCATCATACCAAAGACATGATGCCGCTGGCCCCTGCCCACCATAAGGAAGATAACCATGTTCTTCCAAATGTAAATCCGTGTCGTGGAGAATACTTTCCGGCAAGTGTAACTTTTTATTTAATTGATGTCTAATGTAATCACTTGTGCCAAATAAAGAGATATACATCGCATTAGTTGCATAACTCGGATGAGAGAAATAAGACTCTAAATCTTTGTCTGACTGATATTTTTGCAAGAAGAAAACCGGTGCAAAAAATTCTTTGTAATTACCACCTAAAGAAAGTGGTTTTTCAAATACTGTGGGTTTTATCATGCCATCTATTGGGTTTATTTCTCCACCATAAGTACAATATTCTCTATTTATTTTGAATACTGTTGCGATTTTTATACTGTGGTCAATATCGCTATTAGGGCCGACTATATTTCCATAGTCGGAATAAGGACCAACTTTATCTTCAATTTCTTTTAAGGCGGAAATTAATTCCCCTTTAAATATATCATAAATATCAGTGTGTACTAATATTGAATTAGGCCCTGCACAATCTTGACCTTGATTATAAAGTACAACACGTTTGGCGCTTTCTATCGCTAAATTTATATCTGCATTCTTTGATATAATCAGCGGATTGTGCCCGGCGCCATTTAATATAAATAAGGTATTTTTTCTAAAATGTTTACGAACTTTAATCGCATTTTCCGGTGTTCCGGTAAAAATAACGGCATCGGTAATTTTGGTTCTTTTACTTAAAAATAACTCTTTATCTTCGTAGGAAATTGAAAATGATTCAGATATTTTTGACATATCAATGACATTTGCAAATTTATTATAGTGATAGTGCATGGCAGTCGGCGGGCGGATACACACATTGACGGCCATAAGAGAAGGTATGAAGCCAAAGCATACAGAGGCATAAATAGGCTGATTCAAGGGAAGAAATGAAGTCACACCATAAATTTTATCCTGAAAAAAAGATTTATTTTTTTCAATATTATCCAAGATATCAATTGAGCGCATAATTTCATCTTCAGTCACCATTTTGCACTGATATTCAGAGAAAGCATCAATCAAAGCATGTTTATTTTTTATTAATTCATTAGACAATGCCATACACTTCATCTTGACATCATCAAAGTTAATTTTTCCAAATAATGTTTTCATATTTAAATCGTTTTCCTTATGGTTTTCTTTATGGTTTTCTTTATGTAAGTTTTCCCCAATGAAACAGGCTATCCCGGCACATTCTATTTGAGTGATTTCTGTTTCCTGCCCGGTATTTTCTATTTGCAGTTTTGTATGTTCTTCTGCCATTTCTTTGGGATTTTCGAAATGCTCAAGGATATCTTTTAATTCGTTAACTTCTATCCATGTTTTAATTCTTGGGCCATAAACCTCACCAAAAAGCCCCCGATAAAGTAGTAACCAAAGGTGAGTATCATTTACATCACCAAAATATTTTTCATAATAAGAAAATATAAAATTAAGAATATCTTCTTTAGATGAGAATTCATCTTTCCTTATATAATCCGCTATCCCGGAAAAATATTCCTTCTCATTGTTTTTCTTTAAACCTATTCGTCCGTTATTACCCGTTTTCAAGTAATAATGATAACTGATAGATAATTCATTTTCTGATATAAACTCTCCATCTCTTATATACAAATCAAGGAATTTCCTAGCTGCCAAAAGACTCGCTGGATGTGATGCTGTTAAAATTCTTGATATTTTTATAAAAGACAACCGTTTTTTATTTTTTTGTAAGATATGAACTTGATCATTTAATCTTGGAGATTGACCTATATAAAATTTAGCAGCCTTTTTAGGATCTTTTGATAAATAAACTTTGATCGCTTCTTTTGTCAGAAGATGTTTGGCGTCACTGAGAGAGAAACCATTTCCTTTTGATTTTGATATTTTTTTCCCCGTAGCATCCAGAAAAAGGCCATATTGATAAAGAATGGGAGGGGCTTGATGCAGTGTTTCGAAAACCTGACGTGCAACTGCTGCTGAATTAATTAAATCTTCTCCGTGCATTTCAAAGTGAATATTTCTGCATAATAGACGCATACTCCAATCCGCTTTCCATTGAAGTTTCGCTTTTCCATTTAATACAGAAACAGTTTGTTCCGTATCTAATATTTCCCCCGGATAAAGTTCTTGCAATCCGACACCATATTCATATCCGGGTTTATTAACCAATTCATCGGAAGGGATATAATACGTTATTTCTCCCTTATCAGCGTTAATATTTGTTATGGTAATATGCTCAAGGACTTTTCCTGTTTCTTGGGAAATAGGCATGATAATATTATATGTCCGCTGCCTTAAAAACCCCGTAGATTCTTTGCAAATTAGATTAATATCGGAAAAGTTCTGCAAAAATAATTTAATGAAATTGTTATATTCACCACATTGATATGCCGAAGAATTTTTTATTATATGGCACTCTATATCATATTCTTTAGTCAATTCTATTAATTTATTTTCTGCCATCTCAGAAAATGAAGAATAAATACCAAAGGGATCGGGTACTTGATTAATAGGTAACCCAAGATATTTTTCCAGATTTTCTCGATTGGGTATATTGATGGGTATTTTTCTGAACGGGTCTAAGTCATCAGAAATAATATAAAAATTCACTCTCCTGCCTAATCTATTTAATTCATTTTTAACTAAATTCGTGCGAATTATTTCACAAAGTGTGCCGATATGTGGAATACCCGTTGGCCCAAACCCGGCGCCAATATTAATTTCTCTTTCATTGGGTATTTTTTTATCTATTTCTAATGCTTCTTTTACATACCATTTCATGAGTCATCACTCCTATATGATTTTTCAAAATGGCAGGAGTTCGCATAACTCTTCTCAGCGTGAGGAATCATGTTTTCCACTAATCATAGTGTTTCATTATTATGAAAAATCATTTAGTGAATATAAAAAACAATGGTAATGAGAATATGAGAAAAAAACACATATATCAATGTACAAATCAAAACATCCCACAATAAATAAAATTATTATCTCATTATTATTTGGTAAACCGAATATTGAAAAGAGACTGACATATATTTTATGACGCTATTTATCTTGATAATTGTTATTAAATTAACAGGGAATAAAAATAATATATGTGAGTATTTTAATTTAAAACTGGGACATCAGATACTAAAACAATACATTAGCCACTGTATAACAGTGGCTAATTATTCAATAGCATCAGAAATAGACAACTCAGAAAGGTAACAGGTGGTAAAAATTCAGCAAGCCGATAATCATCACCGCAAAAATTGCCGCGATAATATCATCCAACATAATACCAATACCGCCTTTGACATAACGATCAAACCAGCGGATCGGCCACGGTTTCCACATATCGAAAATACGGAAGACCACAAAAGCGACTAACACCCATTGCCAGTTGAGAGCCGGGATCGCCATCAAGGTGATCCACATTCCAATAAATTCATCCCAAACGACACAGCCCGGATCATCTATCTTCATGGCATCGGCAGCTTTCTGACAAATAACACAACCGATGATGGTGCCAAGCACAATAGCCAGCCAGATCCCCCATTGAGGTAACTGTACCAGCAAAAGCCAAAATGGAATGGCAGCCAGTGACCCCATCGTGCCCGGCATAATCGGTGATAAGCCACTACCAAAACCGGTAGCCAGCAAATGCCACGGGTTTTTCATCTTTAAATGACGTTTTGCATCAGCCATGCGTTCCCTCTGTCTGGTCATTCACTTCATGTTGCGATTTATGGCAATTTTCTACGGGTTTTTTCTCGGTTCTGAAATGATCAAATCCTGTCAGATCAAGTTCAACTTCTTCATTATTATTGAAGTAACGGATGCCTTCTGATTCCGGCCGGATTTGCCCGATGCAGCAAAAACTGGCTCCCGTGTGAGCTAAGGCCATATTGAGTGCGCCACGGTTCAGTTCAGGAACGGTAAAGCACAGTTCATAATCTTCTCCGCCGCTCAATGCCCAGTTTAATGCCTGCTCTGGCGCAACATATTTCTGTAACGCTTCAGAATAGGGTAGTGCATCCAGATTGATGCGGGCGCCGCATTGGCTGGCTGTCAGGATATGGTTCAAATCAGAAATCAGGCCATCGGACAGATCAATGGCAGAAGAGGCCAAATCACGTAATGCCTGCCCCTGCAAAACACGAGGTTGTGGGCGGAGATGGCGTTTCACCAGCCAGTTGTGGATCACAGTTTCTTCTATTTTCAGATGATCCTGCAATAAAGCCAGCCCTGCTGCACTGTCTCCCAACGTTCCGGTCACATAAATCCAGTCACCGTTCTTGGCTCCCGCACGACGCAGTGCCCTGCCTGCCGGAATCAAACCATGTACAGTTAACGTCAGGCTCATCGGGCCTTTAGTGGTATCTCCACCAATTAACTGCATTCCGTAATAGTTCAATTGTTCGAACAAACTATCACTAAATCGCTTTAACCAATCCTCATTGACAGCAGGCAATGTCAGTGCCAACGATGCCCATGCCGGATCAGCGCCAACCGCAGCCAGATCACTGATGTTGACAGCCAATGCTTTATACGCCAAATCTTCAGGGGTAATATCAGGAAGGAAATGAACACCAGAAACCAACGTATCCGTTGTCACCGCCAGCTCTTGCTTATCTGCAACACTCATCAATGCACAATCATCACCAATCCCTAGGTGCACATCACGCCGGCTGATTACATGACGATTGAAATAACGTGCAATGAGGTCAAATTCACCACATGCCATAATTGTATTCCCAAAAATGATGGTCAATGAATACATAAGGCCGGAAAACCGGCCTCATGTTTAAAATCATTGAGTTATAACAGGGGCTATTGGCAAGTAATCACTTTTTTTTACGCGCCAGAGGACCGGCTTTGTCCAATACCCCGTTCACGAATTTATGGCTATCTTCAGCACCAAATGTTTTTGCCAATTCGATGCCTTCATTAATAGCCACTTTGTAGGGGACATCATCACGAAAGCTTAGTTCAAACATCGAAACACGCAAGATAGCTTTTTCCACCTGACCTAACTCTTCAAGCTGGCGGGAAAGATAAGGAGCCATCAAGGCATCCAATTTTGCAGCATTGACTGCGACCCCGGACAGCAATTCACGAAAATAGGTGACATCAACACCAGTTACGTCCTGCTCTGACAGAAACTGCAATTCAACATCAGCAATGCTGTTTTTGGATAACTGCCATGAATAAATTGCCTGAACAGCACACTCACGGGCACGACGACGAGCAGCAGGTTTCACAAAATTCCCCTTCGTTAATTAAAACTAAAACTTAAGCCTTGATGGCTTTAATTACATTGATCATTTCCAATGCGGTCAAGGCAGCTTCCGCGCCTTTATTACCCGCTTTAGTACCTGCGCGTTCAATCGCCTGTTCAATATTTTCGGTTGTCAGAACACCGAATGTGACAGGAATATTGCTGGACATCGCCACACTGGACAAGCCAGAACTGCATTCGCCGGAAACATATTCGAAATGCGCTGTGCCGCCACGGATAACAGTACCCAAAGCGACAATAGCATCATATTTTTTGGATTCAGCCAGTGCTTTGACTGCCAAAGGCAGCTCATAAGCACCCGGAACCCAGACTACGGTGATATTATCTGAAGAAACCTGACCGATACGCTCCAGTGCATCAACGGCCCCTTCCAGCAGGCTGTCATTAATGAAGTTGTTAAAGCGGGCAATGGCAATTGCGATACGAGCTTCAGGAGCTGCAACAACACCTTTGATTACGTTCATAGCCTTCCTTATATCTTATTCATATCCGCAGGGGCGCGGATCTTATCACATTCTTTTTCTCTGCGTCTTGATTTATGTTCAAACTTAAATCAGAACGCGAAACGTGGGCGCAAGCGGAGGCGCACATCAGGCCCAACCTGTTTTACATCTATTAGTGTGAATTCAGGTGCATCCGATAATTTTTGCAGTTCGGGGATGTCGAACAGGCCACGGGCACTCTTTCCCAACACTTTGGGCGCAATATAGAGAATGACTTCATCCACCAGCCCCAGAGATAACAAAGCGCCAGCAAGTTGCGGGCCACATTCAGCCCAGATTGAATTGATCTGACGTTTGCCTAGCTGCATCATCAGCAAAACTAAGTCGATGCCAGCACCAGAACTCTGTGTCGGCAACAAAATCTGCTCTACGTTATCAGGCCAGTGTTGCGCGTCTTTATCAGCCGATACTGTATGATCCGCCGATGCTATATTCGCCGACGCTATACCGGAAAAAGAAATGTCAGTACGTGCTAACCAACATTGCCCAGCCTGTTGGATCACCTTATGTTGTGGTGTCACTCGATTTTGGCTATCCACAATAATACGCACAGGTTGGCGCAAATGTGCCTGTGGATCGATAAATTGTGGTTCGAGAGATTGTGGCTCTAGGGCCTGTAAATAGTGGGACTGAGTTTCGGCATCCAGCTCATTCCAGCGAACGGTCAGGGACGGATCATCGGCCAGTACGGTAGCACTGGAACTCAGAATGGCGCTGCACTGTGCCCGTAATTTCTGCACATCCTGCCGCGATTGTGGTGACGTGATCCATTTGCTTTCACCGGATGCCAATGCAGTTCGCCCGTCCAGTGAAGCCCCCAGTTTCAGTTGCAGATAAGGAAAGCCGGTGCGCATCCGTTTGAAAAATCCTTTATTCAGCGTTTCGGCCTGTTCCATCATGAGGCCATGTTCAACTGCAATGCCAGCCTGCTGCAATTTAAATAAACCACGTCCGGCAACTTGTGGATTGGGATCCTGTATTGCCACCACTACGCGGCTGATGCCTGCGGCAATCAGTGTATCCGCACAGGGAGGCGTTCTGCCCTGATGATTGCATGGCTCAAGGGTGACATACGCGGTTGCACCTTTGGCTTTTTCGCCCGCCATGCGCAGTGCGTGAACTTCAGCATGAGGTTCACCCGCACGCACATGAAAACCTTCCCCGATTATCTGCTCGTCCTTAACAATGACACACCCTACATTGGGATTCGGAGAAGTGGTGAAGCGCCCCTGATACGCCAGCTCCAGCGCCCGGGACATATAGGTTTCATCAAGAGTCATACTGATACCTCAGTCTTGTAATTTTGCAATCTCTTCGCCAAATTCCCGAATATCTTCAAAACTCCGGTAAACAGATGCAAAACGGATATAAGCGACTTTATCGAGTTTTTTCAGTGCATCCATCACGAAATTACCAATCAATTTAGAGGGAATTTCACGCTCTCCCGTGGCCCGAACCTGCGATTTGATGTGATTAATCGCGGTTTCCACATCATCAGAGCTGACAGGGCGTTTTTCCAGCGCCTTCTGCATGCCACGACGCAATTTCTCTTCGTCGAAAGGCTCCCGAATATCATCACTTTTAATTACTCTTGGCATCACCAGTTCTGCCACTTCAAACGTGGTGAATCTTTCATGACATTCGAGACACTGACGGCGGCGACGCACTTGTGAGCCATCCCCTACCAGGCGGGAGTCAATAACTTTAGTATCAACGGCTGCGCAAAATGGGCAATGCATAATGTTTCCTGACAGTTAACCGAACAGGTTGACAGTTTACCTTGAAGTGATTTTGAAAAACACCCTGCTAGTAAGTACTCACAGGGTGTTTGATCCATAGGGTATAAGCTCGGCTAATGTGATTCCGGCTTGTGTGATTATGGAAGGATGGAAGGCTGATCTGCCCCTTCTTTTTCCACTTTCTGCACAATCATATGTTCACGTTTCATTCCCAGTTTCAGCGCCAGCGCAGAGGCAACATAGATAGATGATGCTGTACCGATGGAGACCCCGATTAACATCGCCAGCGAGAAGCCTCTCAGCATTTCGCCACCAAAAATATACAGCATCACTACAACTAATAATGTTGTTGCCGACGTCATAATCGTGCGGCTCAGTGTCTGAGTTAGAGAAACGTTGAAGATTTCATACGGTGTACCACGACGTATTTTGCGGAAATTCTCGCGAATACGGTCGGAGACAACGATACTGTCGTTCAATGAATAACCGATAACTGACATCAGTGATGCCACAATAGTCAGGTCAATTTCAATGTGGAATAACGACAATACACCCAGTGTGATAACAACATCGTGCGCCAGTGCGATAACTGCTCCCAACGCCAGACGCCATTCGAAACGGAAGCCGACATAAATCAGGATACAGATCAACGCAGCCAGCAACGCCATTGCGCCGGTTTGAGCCAATTCACTTCCTACGCTGGGGCCGACAAATTCAACTCGCTTAACAACTGCGTCTTTATCAATATCCGCGTTGATGATCGAAATGATTTTATGGCCCAGCTCTTGGCCTGCGTTACCTGCGACAGGTGGCAGACGAACCATCACGTCACGGCTGCTACCGAAATTCTGTAACAGTGGATCGGCAAAACCCTGCTTCGCCAGACTTTCTCGCATCTTGTCCAGATCAGCAGATTTACTCATGTTGATCTCAATGACTGTACCGCCAGTAAAATCAAGCCCCCAGTTAAACCCTCTGGTTGCCATCATGACGATAGAAGCGATCAGCAGCAAAAGCGAAATGGTGAAGGCAACGTTGTCCCAGCGCATAAAGTCGATGACTTTACGCCCATAGTTTAATTGTTCAACAGTATAATCCTGTGCCACAACGTTCTCCTTAAATTGACAGCTTATTGATACGCTTACCGCCATACAACAGGTTCACGATGGCACGTGTTCCGATAATGGCAGTGAACATTGACGTCGCAACACCGATGCTGGTCGTGACTGCAAAGCCCTTGATAGAGCCCGTGCCGACAGCATACAAAATCACGGCGGTAATCAGCGTCGTCAGGTTTGCGTCGATAATACTGGAAAAGGCCCCCTTGTAACCTTCATGGATGGCCTGCTGGACGGAACGCCCGTTACGCAATTCTTCCTTGATACGTTCATTGATCAGAACGTTCGCATCCACGGCAACCGCCAGCGTCAGTACGATACCCGCTATGCCCGGCATCGTCAGCGTTGCGCCCGGCAGCAAGGACATCACACCGATAACCAGTACCAAGTTTGCTAGCAGTGCGCTGCTCGCAATCAAGCCGAATTTGCGATAGTACACCACCATGAACAGTACGGAGGAAATCAGCCCCCACAAGCAAGCTTCAAGGCCCTGCTCGATATTTTGCAGACCCAGCGTCGGCCCGATTGTACGCTCTTCAACAATCTGAATCGGTGCAATCAACGCACCAGCACGCAACAGCAGCGATAACTGACGGGCTTCGTTCGGATTGTTGATGCCGGTAATGCGGAAGTTGTTACCCAAGCGGGACTGAATCGTCGCAACGTTGATCACTTCTTCCTGTTTAGCCAGAATCGTCCGACCGTTAGCATCTTTCTTACCGCTGTCTTTATACTCCACAAACAGCGTTGCCATTGGCTTCTGTAGGTTATCTTTGGTGAAGTTCGACATCGCCGTACCACCGGCACTATCCAGTGAGATATTTACCTGAGGCTGGCCATTCTCATCCGTGCTGGAGGTGGAATCGGTAATGTGGTCACCGGTCAGAATCACGCGTTTGTACAGGACAACAGGTTGACCATCACGGGTATATTTCACTTCTGAATCACCCGGAATACGGCCTGCGGCAACAGCACTCGGATCAACGTTAGTATTGACCAAACGGAATTCCAGCGTTGCGGTTGCGCCCAGAATCTCTTTCGCCCGCGCCGTATCCTGAATACCCGGCAACTCGACAACAATGCGGTCGGCTCCCTGACGCTGCACCAAAGGCTCCGCAACACCAAGTTGGTTAACACGGTTACGCAGGATAGTGGTGTTCTGCTGGACGGCATAAGTACGGGCTTCGCGCAGACGCTCATCACTCATCACCACTTTCAGCGTGCTGTCAGCACCGGTTGAAAACACTAAGTCACGGTGACGGGGCTCAAGGTAGTTTTCCGCTTTAGAACGGGCTTCATCATCACGGAAGCGAATTTCGACACCATAATCTGGAATTTTACGGATAGTGGTGTATGCAATGCCTTGATCACGCAGCTCAGAACGCAGGCTATCAACATTCTGCTCCTGAAGTTTGCTCAGCGCGGTTTCCATATCCACTTCCATCAGGAAATGAACGCCTCCGCGCAGATCCAGACCCAGCTTCATCGGCTCTGCACCAATTGAACTTAACCAAGCAGGCGTGGAAGGGGCAAGGTTTAATGCCACGACATATTGCTCGCCTAACGCAGAAACTAAGGCTTCACGGGCACGGAGCTGAATATCAGTAGTATTGAAACGAGCAAGAATTGCGCCATTTTCCAGTGCAATGGACTTGCTCTTGATCTGGTCTTTTTCTAAAACATTACGGACTTGGTCCAGCGTTTTTTCACTGGCGGCGATGCCTCGCGCGCCAGTGATTTGTACAGCCGGATCCTCACCATATAGGTTGGGAAGTGCATAAAGCAGACCGATGAGGATCGCAGCGATCAGCATCAGATACTTCCACAAAGGATAACGGTTCAACACGGCAGTTCCCTTCGGGAAAATCGGAAATTAAATAGCCTTCATTGTACCTTTCGGCAGAATGGCAGCGACGAAGTCACGTTTGACAGTTATTTCTGTGGTGTCGTTCAGGGCAATTACAACATAGCCCGTTTCAGACACTTTAGAGACACGACCGACCAAACCACCAGAAGTCAGCACTTCATCTCCTTTGGAGATGGAATCCATCAGTTTTTTATGTTCTTTGGTGCGTTTTTGTTGTGGACGCAGGATCATGAAATAGAAAATCAAACCAAAAACAACCAGCATGATAATCAGAGAATATGGGCTTCCCTGAGATTGTGCTGGTGCGCCAGCGGCCGCAGCTTCAGAAATAAAAAAACTCATTAAGTATCCCTCATTGTTATCGAAAACAAAAAAATTGCTCACGAATAATGGTTATCGAAAAAAAATTGCCATCAAAAAGCCAATGGTGGCTCGATCAAAAACCAGCCCAATATGCTACACATATTAAGGCTGATTAGTCACGCCAAATTATATATCCGTTATATTTCGAGTTATTTCTTGCGAAGCAACTCGAAATTCATCGGCTTATACATTACACACGTTACATATTCAACGCTGGAACAGGCTTACCAATCCGCTGATAAAATTCTTCGACAAACTGTTCCAATTTGCCTTCTTCAATCGCCTGACGAATTCCGGCCATCAAACGCTGATAATACCTTAAATTATGAATCGTATTCAGCCTTGCACCAAGAATTTCATTACAGCGATCAAGATGATGCAGATACGCACGGCTATAATGGCGGCAAGTATAGCAGTCACAATGCTCATCCAACGGAGAAGTATCTTCTTTATGTTTCGCATTGCGGATCTTGATCACACCTTCTGTGACAAAAAGGTGACCATTACGGGCATTACGGGTCGGCATGACGCAATCAAACATATCAATACCACGGCGAACGCCTTCAACCAGATCTTCCGGTTTTCCGACGCCCATTAAATAGCGTGGTTTATCCTGTGGAATTTGCGGGCAAACATGTTCCAAAATGCGATGCATGTCTTCTTTTGGCTCGCCCACCGCCAAACCACCCACGGCGTAACCGTCAAAACCAATGTCCACCAGCCCTTTGACAGAAACATCACGCAGATCTTCATAAACCCCGCCCTGAATGATACCAAACAGCGCGTTTTTATTATCCAGCTCATCAAAACGCTGACGACTGCGGGCAGCCCAACGCAAGGACATTTCCATCGAACGCTTGGCGTAATCCCAATCCGCAGGATATGGCGTACACTCATCAAAAATCATGACAATGTCGGAACCCAGATCATATTGGATTTCCATTGATTTTTCCGGGCTGAGGAAAACCGGTGTTCCGTTGATAGGATTACGGAAATGGACACCTTCTTCCTTGATCTTACGCATCGCGCCTAAACTGAAAACCTGAAAACCGCCGGAGTCAGTTAAAATCGGCCCCTGCCACTGCATAAAATCATGCAGGTCACCATGCAGTTTCATGATCTCCTGACCGGGACGTAACCATAAATGGAAGGTATTTCCTAACAGAATCTGCGCACCTGTTTCTTGCACCTCTTCCGGTGTCATCCCTTTTACGGTGCCGTAAGTGCCTACAGGCATAAATGCCGGTGTTTCCACTACGCCACGAGCAAAAATCAGGCGGCCACGGCGGGCATTCCCATCCGTCGTTTGTAACTCAAATTTCACTTAACCTCCAGACACCAGAAAAACAGTCTGATGTATGACATAAAATGACGCATTCTAAACACTAATAACACTACTGTACACGCCAGCCTTGTGATCAATGATATGTTAATTGAGGGAAATACTGGTCGTAAAAAAGGCCACGCTAGAGCGTAGCCTTGCATATAAAGTGCGAATGACAATTCACGACACTTTGTGTAATTATGCAACCTTTTGTCGCATCAAATGAGTGCCATTTCTTACGCAACGATCTCTTTAGAAGCCATAGAATTACGATTGATAAACATCGCATCACCATAACTAAAGAAACGATATTTCTCGGTTACCGCTTCTTTATAAGCTTCCATGGTATTTTTATAGCCTGCAAATGCAGAAACCAACATGATTAATGTGGATTCCGGCAAATGGAAATTGGTAATCAAGGCATCAACAACCTGATACTCAAATCCCGGGTAGATGAAGATGCGGGTATCGTTGAAAAACGGAGCGATTAACCCATTCTGACAAGCACGGGCGGCACTTTCCAATGATCGAACTGATGTCGTTCCCACTGCAATCACTTTATTGCCACGCGCTTTACAGGCCAGTACTGCATCCACCACATTCTGTGGCACTTCAGCATATTCCGCATGCATCACGTGATCTTCGATGGTTTCCACACGAACCGGCTGGAAAGTGCCTGCCCCGACATGCAGGGTGACAAAAGCCATTTCGATGCCTTTTTCACGCAAAGCCGCCAACAGTGATTCGTCGAAGTGCAACCCGGCGGTCGGCGCGGCAACGGCGCCGGGGCGCTCATTGTATACCGTCTGATAAAGCTCCTTATCTGACTCTTCATCAGGACGGGCAATATAAGGTGGCAAAGGCATATGACCGATTTCTTCGAGAATGGTCAGCACATCCCGCTCATCATCAAAACGAATTTCAAATAAGGTATCGTGGCGTGCCAGCATTGTTGCCTTGACGCTTTTCACTTCAGTGCTTTTTATTCCAGTCTTTATTCCATCAAGCGCTTTATCTTCGCCGAGGATCAGCTCTGCACCTTCTTTGGGTGACTTGGATGCACGAACGTGAGCGAGTACTCGCTTATCATCCAACATCCTTTCGACTAAAACTTCTAATTTGCCACCTGTGGCCTTGCGGCCAAACAGACGCGCAGGAATAACTCTCGTGTTATTGAAAACCAGCAGATCACCTGCTTCCAGCTTATCCAATACATCAGTAAAAATACCGTGTGTCAGTGCTCCCGTTTCTCCGTCAAGGGAAAGCAAACGGCAGCCACTGCGCTGTGGTTGAGGATAGTGAGCAATCAGTTCTTCTGGCAGTTCAAATGTAAAATCAGCGACACGCATTTTATCTGTATCATTCAAAAAATTAGGCGGACTAGTCTAGTGCCGTGGAAGCAAGGGTGCAAGGAAGAAGCCAAAAAAGCAGCATATTAGTTTAACTATTTACGCTATACGGCCTGCGATCCACCCAATCTTTTATATCGTTCTGTTATACTTCCACGCATGAATTTTCTCGCTCACCTTCATTTAGCAGCATTATCGGAAAGCTCTTTACTGGGTAACTTAATGGCGGATTTTGTCCGTGGTTCCCCGGAAGGTTTATTCAGCCCTGATGTTGTCTCCGGTATTCGCCTGCACCGCAGAGTAGACAGCCTGACAGATAATCATCCACTGGTTATTCAGGCCAGAGCGCTATTTCGTCGTGAATATAGGCGAGTCGCTCCCATCACGCTGGATATCATCTGGGATCATTTTCTGTCCCGGCATTGGGCGAAACTTGAGAAAAATTATTCCTTACCGGAGTTTGTTCACCTTGCCCACCACCAGATAGTCCCTCATCTTGATTCAACTCCGGATAAATTTCAGGAATTAAATCAATACCTCTGGTCACAAAACCTGCTGATCCGTTATGCGGATTTAGCCTGCATCGCCAATGTATTGCAAGGTATGGCACGCCGACGACCAAAATTATCGGCATTGGCCGGGTCGTATCAGGAGATAGAGAAGCATTACCTTGATTTTGAAGCACTATTTTGGCAGTTTTACCCACAAATGATGGCTCTGGCAGCAGATAAGCGTTTGCTTGAACAAGAAATTTCGTCAAAACCTTGCACTTTTGCTAAATAGCTTTATCTTATTGTAGGCGAAAAGGAATCAAAAATAGATTATTGATAGGTAAAAACTATCATATTAATCGGTATTTTATTCTTTATTGCCATAACCTAATTCTTTATGCTGTAACCCGTTTCCACAAATACTTATGGATATGCTCGGTAGATTCCAATCCAAGCCTGAAAAATGAGTATTCATCTTTTAAAATCACAGGAGTCAATTATGGTTTTAGTAACCCGCCAAGCCCCTGACTTTACAGCCTCAGCGGTTCTCGGTAACGGTGAAATTGTTGATAATTTCAATCTGAAAAAGCACCTGAATGGTCGCCCTGCCGTTATTTTCTTCTGGCCAATGGACTTCACTTTTGTTTGTCCTTCAGAGCTGATTGCTTTTGATCACCGCTATGAAGAATTCCAAAAACGTGGTGTTGAAGTTGTCGGCATTTCTTTCGACTCTGCATTTGTTCACAATGCGTGGCGTAAAACCCCCGTCAGCGAAGGTGGTATTGGCGAAGTTAAATACCCAATGGTTGCTGACATCAAACGTGACATCATGAAAGCATACGGCATTGAGCACCCAGAAGCGGGTGTTGCTCTGCGTGGTTCTTTCCTGATCGATAAAAACGGCGTTGTCCGTCATCAGGTTGTTAACGATCTGCCATTAGGCCGTAACATTGACGAAATGATGCGTATGGTTGACGCACTGCAATTCCACGAAGAGCACGGTGAAGTTTGCCCGGCACAGTGGGAAAAAGGTCAAGAAGGTATGGGCGCATCTCCAGAAGGCGTAGCGAAATACCTGACTAAAAACGCTGACAAACTGTAATTCCATCAGTTTTGATTTGTTAATCACATTATTAATGAATTTATTGAACCAGCCGCACTATCGGCTGGTTTTTTTTATATCTTTATCGATTTTAATGTGAATATTATTCACAGCGCGTTTGATGAATTGCAAAAATGTTTAAAAGTAAAAACAAACGAATTCTATGAAATTGTTCATATATTGGAAAATTCAAAGTATAAAAATAAATTAAATTTCATTCAGAAAGATTTAATTAAAAGAGGTGTTAAATGACTTTTCAAAATGATAGGAGTACTCCTTATCCCGCGCGGTGCGCGGGGTAAGGAAAGATCACTTTAGATACTCTCACTATTATGAAAAAGCATATAAAGAACCCGGTAAATTGTTTAAAGTAAAATCAGTTCAAAATATATATGATGTAAGCGGAAATACAGCCAGAAAATTACTTCGAGAACTTGAGGCAATGAATATATCGCTTTCCACAAAAATAGGACAAGCAATTCATTATATTGCCCCCTCAGATCTGAGCAGTAGATTAAATAAGATATCAAAATCGTAAACAAGACCCTTTTTTCAAGATGCATCTCACATTGTTTTACAAACTGCAACTTAAAGTTGGATTGGTAAGATAGTATTGCTGATAATTTACTTTTGTGTTTATCCTGCTTCTATTTACCCTATAACTATTATTTACCCTACAACCAAAAATTCAGGAGAAAAAATGTCCAAGACATGGAAAATTTCATTTATCGCGACATCGCTATTCGTTTCTTCCCCTCTTTATGCTGCTACCGAACTTGCTGTTGAAGCCAAACAAGGTATGGTCGTCAGCGCACAACATCTCGCAGCACAAGTTGGCACTGATATCCTGAAAATGGGCGGAAATGCCATTGATGCCGCTGTTGCGGTGGGCTATGCAGAAGCTGTCGTTAACCCCTGCTGCGGCAATATTGGTGGGGGTGGATTTATGACCATCCATCTGGCTGATGGTACTGATACATTTATTAATTTCCGCGAAACAGCGCCAGCCGCCGCCAGTGCAAATATGTATCTGGATAAAGATGGCAATGTGATCAAAGATGCCAGCCTGTACGGTTACAAAGCCGTCGGTGTGCCGGGAACCGTTATGGGGCTGGATGCCGCACTGCAAAAATATGGCTCGTTAACTCGCGGGCAAGTTATGAATCCTGCCATCAAACTGGCGCGTGAGGGATTTATCCTGACCCGTGGTGATACCGATATTATGGACACCAAAGTCAAACAATTTGCCCAGGATCCAGAAGCCGCACGCATTTTCCTGCGCAAAGACGGTACACCTTTCCAACCGGGAGACAAATTAATCCAGACGGATTTGGCGAATACACTGGAAATGATCGCCAAACAAGGCTCTAAAGTCTTTTATCACGGCAAAATCCCTCAAATTATTGAGGAAGCCTCAAAGAAATCAGGGGGGATTATTACAGCCTCTGATTTTGCCAATTACACCATCACCGAAACGACTCCTGTAAGCTGTAGCTATCGCGGCTATAAATTTATCTCAGCACCACCGCCCAGTTCTGGTGGTGCTACATTGTGTGAAATATTGAATATTGTCGAGGGCTATGACCTTAAATCGATGGGATTCAACTCTGCTGCCTATGTTCATACGCTGACAGAAGCCATGCGCCACGCTTACGTAGACAGAAACACCTATCTTGGTGATCCGGCATTCATTAAAAATCCGCTTGATCGCTTGTTGAGCAAAAGTTATGCCGAATCTCTCCGAAAAGAGATCAAACCCAACAAAGCAACACCTTCAGAATTGGTTCAGCCGGAGTTCGGCTCTCATGAAAAACCAGAAACAACTCACTATTCTGTCGTAGATAAAGATGGCAACGCAGTATCAACAACCTATACCATCAACGGGCGGTTTGGTGCGGTGGTCATTGCGCCGGGAACCGGCTTTTTCCTGAACGATGAAATGGATGACTTCACCACGAAGATCGGCGAAAAAAATATGTATGGCCTGATTCAGGGAGCAACCAACTCTATCGCCCCCGGTAAGCGCCCACTATCATCAATGAGCCCGACATTAGTGACCAAAGATAATAAAATCTTTCTGGTACTCGGTTCACCGGGAGGTTCAAGGATTATTTCCATCACCTTACAGGCTGTGCTAAATATCATCGATTTCGATATGCCACCACAAGAAGCAGTCAACAGCCCACGCATTCACCATCAATGGCTGCCAGATGAAGTTTATTATGAACAGCGTGGACTATCACAAGACACGTTAAATTTACTGAAAAAAATGGGGTATAAGATGGTAGAGCAAACTCCATGGGGCGCAACAGAACTTATCATGATAGGCTTGCCGGGTGCTGCGGGTGTCTCTTCGGCGGATTCATCGGGCAATGACTCCGCCGTTTCAGGCAAGGTTCGCCAAGGGTACATCTACGGTGCTAATGATGTCCGGCGGCCTGCCGGTGCCGCTATCGGTTACTAAAAACAAATTATTAAAAACAATTCGCGTAAAAAATAAGGGTGAGCCATTTGAATGCTCACCCTTTTTTATTATTTTTCCTGCCTCAAAAACCGACAATCAAAGTTATTTCTGCTGAACTTTATGATTGCGGCTTTTCGCTGCAAACAGCTTGAAGTGGTCAAATCAGCCCGTGTACCAAAATCACGCCAATACATAAAGGCCCGACATATCGCCATATAAACAGTAAACACTGGCGGCTTCGCACTGGCATATTCTCTGGTATTAGTGCGTTAACCTTACTTGACCAGCCAAATGCAAGGCAGATAATAATCCCGAACAATGGCATGAGGATATTGGAGGTAATAAAATCCAGCATGTCGAAGAGGGTTTTTCCGGCTAACGTCACATCACTTAGAGGGCCAAAAGATAAGGAAACGGGAATTCCCATTAACATTATCGATGCCGTCACTCTTAAACTTGCTTTACGGCGCGACCATTTAAAGCGGCTTTGAACATAGGCAACAATATGTTCAAGTAGTGAAATTGCGGAAGTCAACGCAGCCATTAACAGCAATAAAAAGAACGTCACTGCCAAGATTGAGCCACCGGGAAGGCCGGCAAAATAAATTGGCATTGTCATAAACGTTAACCCCGGACCCGCATTGGGTTTCAAACCAGCAGCGGCTAAAGCAGGGAAAATCATCAGGCCTGCCATTACGCATACCAGACAGGAAAGGATAACAACCCAGATACTCGATCTGCCAATCCCTTTACTGCTCGGCAGATAAGAGCTGTAAGTTATGTGAATCCCCAAACCGATAGACAACGAGAAAAATGCCAGTCCTAGCGCATCTAAAATACCTTTTCCGGTCAAGCTGCTGAAATCCGGATATAAGAATAGTTTTAGCCCTTCTGATGAACCGGGTAAGCGGATACCGATAATAATCAGCACTATCATGATAAAAAATAGCATCGGCATCATGACCTTAACGGATTTTTCCAACCCTTTTTGCACGCCAGATAAGACGACAAAACAAGTTAGCCCGGAAAATACCAGATGTGCAAGTATCGGCCACCATGGGTTACTGATGAAATGGGTGAAAATCGATGTCAGTTGAGAGATATCCGTAATATTCAGTTTCCCTGTCGCCGCCATGACCGTGTAGCCTATGGTCCAGCCACCGACAACACTGTAGAAGCTATAGATACACCATGAACTGAATATACCGATAAAGCCAACCCATCCCCAGTGTTTACCCAGTGATTTTTTGAACGCATTAACGGCGACTTCACTCGTACTGCTTCCCAAAATATTTTCAGCTAGCAGAATCGCTAAGCCAATGATAAAGCTAAACAATAAAAAGACGACTAAGAATGCGCCACCACCATTTGTGGCTGCAACATACGAGAATTTCCAGATAGCACCAATGCCGACAGCAGATCCGGTTGCTGCTAATATGTGTCCCAAACGGGATGTCCATTGTTGACTCATGCTGCCCCCCGAATAGATATCGTGTCAGCACATGTACCCAGACCTATAGACGAAAAAATGAAATATCCTGCTCCGATATGCGGGACTGAGGCCAAAAAAACCAATGCCCGAATATCTTTAGATGATAAACAGTTTGCCATAGTGATTATTAACTTATTATTGTTAAAGTATTGTAAAAGTCATTTTCGTGAATACGAGAACGTTTGTTTTGTCTACATGACTATTTTGAGCAAAAACAGTAGGCAATTTACAGAAATAAAAGCGGCACTAACTTATTGTGCCACTTAAAATCTTGTACCACTCAAAACACACCAGCTTATCCTTGCTGTGCTTCATGCTTTGGGAGTTTGGCTACTCCTGCAATGCGATCATAAACAGCAAATACGACTACTGACAGCAAAGTCGGTATCAACCATGCCAGCCCCTGATCTGCCAGCGGCAGATGCGTTGCCCAGCCCGGTAATAGGTGCGACAAATGTACAGAAGTTTTCATCGCATCCAAAATCCCAACCAACAGACTGACTATCATCGCAGGAACTAAAATACGTGAGAAGTTATGCCAAAAACGGCTTGTAAAGCTCAGTAATATCAGTGCGATACAAGGAGGATAAATGGCTGTCAGCACAGGAACTGAAAACGCAATCAGATGACTCAGACCTAAATTGGAAACCAACGTGGAAAAGAAACCTAAAAGCAAAACCAGAGTGCGATAGGACAGTGGCAGATAGCGGCAGAAGAACTCTGCACAAGCGCAGGTTAAGCCGATTGCGGTGACCATACAGGCAATAAAGATCAGTAATGCAAGAAAGAAACTGCCATAGTTGCCAAAAACATTCTGCACATAAGCATGGAGGATGGCTGCACCGGTATCCGCATTTGGTACTAATACACCACTGCCTTCTCCCAACTTAAACAAAGAAAGATAAACCAGAGTCAGACAAAGCCCGGCAATCAAACCTGCCCACATTGCATAACGAGTCAGTAATGAAGAAGATTGTACCCCTCTGGAGCGCGCCGCATTGACAATAACAATACCGAATACCATTGCAGCCAGAGTATCCATTGTCAGATAACCATTCACGAAACCATTAGAAAACGGATTATCCTTATACGCCTGAATAGCAGGAATTGATTCACCCGCAGGCCATAGCACCGCAGCGACACCCAGAACCACCAATGCCAGTATCTTGATAGGCGCCAGCACACGCCCGACACTATCCAATAATTTACTCGGATAGAGCGAAACCAACACGACCAGTGAAAAATAGATAAGGCTATAGATGAAAAGCGGGAGTTTACCTGAACCCGTCAACGGAGCGATACCCACTTCAAAAGAAACGGTGGCCGTTCTCGGCGTTGCAAACATCGGCCCAACAGCCAAATAACAAATCGTCGCCAGTATTAAGCCTGCTGTTTTGCCGATAGGAGCACTCAACGCTTCAATTCCACCACCGACTTTCGCCAATGCGGTAACAGTAATAACAGGCAGGCCAACGGCCGTAATCAAAAAACCAATAGCGGCAATCCAAACATTTCCACCAGCCTGCAAGCCAACCATAGGCGGAAAAATGATGTTACCCGCCCCAACAAATAAGGCAAAGGTCATAAAGCCTAGTGCCAAAATATCTTTAGATGATAAACGATGTGTCATAGTGATTGTTACGTTATTGTTGTCAAAAGAACCGCCTCTGCAATAAGTAAATAATTGCAAGCACTTGAATTTTCACTGGCGAAACTGAATTCTGATTCAACAGTCAGTGATAAGTATCAGTTTTTTTCACTGATACTCGCAAAATACGAAATCATGGTCGTAATACGTAATAACAGCTAGAATCGCCAATAACTGTGCTCAAGTAAAACTTTTATAGCGAAAAAAGGCAAGCAGTAAACCCAAAAGCAGAGGAATATGCCAAACTAATTTTTAAAATCAGTGATTATTATTATCTATCATTGAATCTACACTATATGATTTGTTACTTTTTGCTCACATTGATTAATAAATCGTTTTTTTGGCTGTATTATTACCGCTAATTGATAGTATTTTTATGTTTTTTACTCATTTTCTCTACATCAGAAACAATAAGCGTCTGAGGTAATAAAAAACTAAATACCGAACCTTTTCCCAGCGAGCTTGAAATATCGAGGTGAGTGCTATAGTGATGCAATACATGTTTGACAATCGCCAATCCCAAGCCACTGCCACCCGTTTGCCGTGAACGCGCACGGTCAACACGATAAAAGCGTTCAGTCAGACGCGGTAAATGTTCCGGGCTAATCCCGCCGCCGTTATCCTCCACACTGAACAATGCTCCCTGAGCAGATTGAGACCAGTTAACCACAATGCGGGTTCCTTTCTCTGTATGGTTAATCGCGTTATAGACAAGATTCGACATCGCACTTTTCAGTTGCTCTTCATGACCGAAGACAGATAATTTTTCATCAATATTAAACACAATATCGTACTGATTATCTGCCAAAGTCAGCACTTCCTGCTGCAATAAAGCCAGCATAGCCGGGACATCAACAACCTCGTGCATTTCTACTTGCGGGCCTATTTCAATTTTGGAGAGATGCAGTAATTGCTTGATCAAACTATCCATTCTTCGTGTCTGTTCCTGCATTGTGCAGATCGCTTTCTGACTGGTCTGGTCACTCAGTTTCTGATCCTGCATCATTTCCAGATAGCCTTGTAGCACGGTTAAGGGGGTTTTCAGTTCATGACTGGCATTGGCAAAAAAGTCGCGGCGGAAATTCTCCAACTTCTGCTTTTGTGTAATATCACGGACTATCATCAGTAACTGCCCTTCTAAATATGGCATTAGCTGAAACTCCACCATGCGACCATTATTTAATTCAATGACCAGTGGATGAGCAAAATCACCTGCGGTTATATAGCGGTTAAAATCAGGGTAACGCAACAGATTGAAAATAGGCTGCCCGTTATCTTCGGGCCAACGAAACCCTAATAAGTGCCGGGCCAAATGATTACACCAGAAAATATTGCCTTCTGCGGTAATCATCACCAACGCATCCGGTAATGATTCGGCTCCACTCCGAAACCGTTTGAACAACAATGCCAATTCTCGGCGCCGCTTGCGGTTACGTTGCTGTAACTGATAAATACCGTAAAAAATAGGCTCCCAGCCACCACGGCCTGACGGTGGTAACATACTGCGATCCAGCCAGAGCCAATCAGACAGTTTCAGGAGGTTGTAACCATGCCATACCAGCAGCAGAAATAATGTGATAACGAATAACCATGCCAGATGACCAATAAAAAAAGATAACATGACCGCTGGCAGGCAGGAAATTAACAGATTCAGCACTAATTTTTGCCAAGATAACCGTTCAAGCACCTGACTCTCTCCGTAATTGATGGTCTTAAGTTGTTTTATCCATGCTCGCCAAGCCAGTCACAATGCCAGTTCACGATTTCAGTAACAAAATCTTCAGTAACAAAATCTAGTGTCCTGTGACAGGAATCAGCCAAGTTAATAGCGGGCAGAAAAGCGATATCCCGTGCCACGAACAGTCTGTACCATTTTATCGTGCCCGCCGATTTCGAGTACCTTGCGTAACCGACGGATATGCACATCAATAGTGCGATCTTCTACGTAAACATTCGTTCCCCATACATAATTGAGTAACTGTTCACGGCTATAAACCCGTTCAGGATGTGTCATGAAAAAATGGAGAAGTTTGAATTCTGTTGGCCCGATATCGAGATCCGTGCCTTGGCTGGAAACACGGTGCGATGTGGAATTCAGCACCAATCCATTAATATGGATAATATCTTCTGCTGCCATTGGCGATATACGACGCAACACGGCTTTCACGCGGGCAATCAGCTCCTTGGGGGAAAATGGTTTGGTAATATAGTCATCCGCGCCAACATCAAGCCCGCGAACCCTATCTTCTTCTTCTCCCCTTGCCGTCACCATCATGATAGGAATCTCTTTCGTGCTATTGCTGTGCTTCATCTGCTTAATAATTTGTATTCCCGAACCACCGGGTAACATCCAATCCAACAGGACTAAATCAGGATAAGGCTCTGACAGACACCCGATAGCGGTATCATAATCTTCTGCTTCAACAGGTTCATATCCGTTCTGTTCCAGTGCGAAACACACCATTTCACGAATTGGGGTTTCATCTTCAACAACCAAAATACGTTTAACCATGGTTAATCCTGTCCAGTATGATTGAAGTCAGCAAAACTCACAGTACATCATTGTGAATCAATTTTATTACAGTTTTATGAAACACATCCGGCTTTCAGTACAGAATTGTAATCCGCATTCCAGAGAATTTATTACACGATTGTCAACTTTCATTGTAGTTGCGAAGCGGCTCGAAAATTTGCAGATGAAATCATAATTACCCACGACATCCCGCAAGCACTCATTATAATTAGCATCAGGACGAAACAGGCGGGGCGCTGGAATAGCGCAACAGTACATGCAAAACAAAGCAAAAATACCGGATAAAAAAGAGCAAAATATGCGGATAATTCATACGTCAGACTGGCATCTTGGTCAGTACTTCTTCACTAAAAATCGGGCGGCAGAGCATCAGCATTTTTTGCAGTGGCTTATCGGGCAAGTCAACGCACATCAGGTCGATGCACTGATTATTGCCGGCGATATTTTTGATACTGGTTCTCCCCCCAGTTACGCCCGTGAGCTGTACAACAGGTTTGTTGTCGAATTGCAACCTACAGGTTGCCAGCTCATCATTCTTGGCGGAAATCATGATTCTGTTGCGACACTCAATGAATCAAAAACGTTGTTTTCTTATCTGAACACCACGGTCATTGCTTGCGCCGAATCCGATACCCAACAGCAAACTCTCGACCCACAAAAACGCCACCCACAAATACACTATTCACAAATACACTATTCACAAGACCATCACCCGCAAATAAAAGTGCTGAATAATAAGAGTGGTGAAGCGGGCGCTATTTTGTGTGCCATTCCTTACCTACGCCCACGGGATATCATGGTGAGCAAAGCCGGGCTATCCGCTACCCAAAAGCAGCAAGCCTTACAGGATGCCATTAGTGAGCACTACCAAACGCTCTATCAGAAAGCGTGTGAACTGCGGGAGCAACTCGGTCAGCCAGTGCCGATTATCGCAACCGGGCATTTGACCACGGTAGGCGCTTCTACCACGGAGTCTGTCCGGGATATTTACATTGGCACACTGGATGCTTTTCCCGCCCAGTCATTTCCGCCTGCCGACTATATCGCTCTGGGGCACATTCATCGTCCACAACATGTTAATCAATCCGAGCATATCCGTTATAGCGGTTCGCCGATTCCCTTAAGTTTTGATGAAGTCGGGCAAGAGAAAAGTGTTTGTCTGGTTGATTTCAGCGAAGAGAAATTCCTCGGTGTTACTTTGTTACCCATTCCCAATTACCAGCCTATGCAATTAATTCGGGGGAATTTAAAGCAAATTGAAGAACAATTGCAGGTTTTCAGGGAATATCAGGGAGAGCGCCCTGTCTGGCTGGATATTGAAATTGCAACTCAAGATTACCTGCATGATATCCAGAAACGCATTCAGACTATGGCAATCGATCTGCCTGTCGAAATTATTTTGCTACGACGCAGTAAAACTGCCCGGCAACACTCACTGACGGAGAAAAATAAAGAGACTCTGGCAGAGCTGAGCGTTCATGAAGTTTTTGAGCGGCGGCTGGCGGCGGCTGAGCTTGATGATCTGACACAAAAGCAGCGGTTAACGACCCTGTTCAGGCAAACGCTGGATGATATTACTCAGAGTGGTCATTCAAAGACGAACGTCATTAAGGACGAGATAGCATGAAGATTCTTAGCTTACGGCTAAAAAATATTAATTCCCTGCAAGGTGAATGGAAAATTGATTTCACGGCAGAGCCGTTTGCCAGCAACGGGCTATTTGCCATTACCGGCCCGACCGGAGCAGGGAAAACCACCCTGCTGGATGCTATCTGCCTTGCCTTATACCATGAGACTCCCCGGCTCAGTACCATTTCAGCCAATCAGAATGAATTAATGACCCGCCACACAGCTGAATGCCTGTCAGAAGTTGAGTTTGAAGTGAAAGGAACGGCATATCGTGCATTCTGGAGCCAGCGCCGTGCCCGCAATCAGGCTGGCGGCAAACTTCAGCCGCCGAGAGGAGAGTTGGCCGACAAAAAAACAGGGAAAATTCTGGCTGATAAGATACCGGATAAAAAAGAAAAAATTGCGGAAATCACAGGTCTTGATTTCAAGCGTTTTACTAAATCTATTCTTCTGTCACAGGGAGATTTTGCGGCATTTCTAAATGCCGATGATAAAGATCGCGCCGATTTGCTGGAAGAGCTGACCGGGACAGAGATTTACGGCATTCTGTCGCAAGAGATTTATCAACGCTATAAAGAAGCTCAGTCCGAACTGAATATTCAACAAGCGAAAGCCTCTTCAATTGAATTACTCACACCAGAACAGATCACGGAATACCAGACGCAGCAGCAACAGCTTCTTTCCGCAGAAGTTAATTTAAACCAGCAACTTAAACAGCTACAGGCTGCTGAGCACTGGCTTGTGCAACAGCATGAGCTGGAACAATCGCTCACTCACCATCAACGAGTGTTACAGCAAGCGGAACAAGCCATTCAGAATGCCCTGCCCCAATTACAGCAACTGGCGGCCAGTGAACCTGCTGAAAAAATCCGTCCATTGTGGGATGCACAACGTCGAGCCTTTGCCGAAAAAAATCGGCTTGACGAGCAATATAAAAAGGTAACCGGTGAAATCCAACAACACACGGCTTTGTTACAACCCGCTCAACAAAAACAAATCGATTTGGAACATACCCGGCAAGAACATCTAAAGCACCACGAACAACAGGAAAAGCTGATTTCAGAGCAAATTATTCCTCTCGATCATAAAATTAATATTCAGTCTAATGATCTGTTTACACTGGAAGAAGAGCTGACCGCGCATGACCGTGAACTGGCAGAAGTGTCATCCCAATATCAACTAACGGAAGAGAAACGCACTGCGCTGGATCATGAACACAAAACGCTGGCAATCTATTATGAAAAGCACCCTTATTTGCGCAGTCTGGAGAGCAAATTACCTGAGTGGAAACAGCTTTTTTCTCGCCAACAGGAAAAACAGCAACAAATAACCAAACTCCGACAAAAAGCACAGCAAATCACGGTTGAACTTGCCCAGACAACAGGAAATCTGAGTACCTTAAACTCAACACTGGAAAAGCAGATAGCGCAAAGCCAGCCATTGCAGAATGCGCTTATTCTGGCAGAAAAAAAACTGGCCGAATTGCAAATAAACTCCCCTTTGGCGCAATTGCAGGAGCAATTAGCGGATTATCAATCACAACTTAATTCGCAAAACCAACTGGAAATTTTACTGCCTCAGATCCAGCAATTACAGGCAGCACTTTCAACCAATCAGGGTCAACTCACACAAACTAAAGAATTGCTGGCGCCCATGCCCGCCCGGATAACCACTGTTGAGCAGCAATTGGCCGAAACTCAACAGCACCAGCAGGATTTAACGTCTCGTATTCGTCTGGAGCAGCGGATAATCAGTCTTGAACAAGAGCGCAATCAATTAAAGGAAGGAGAAGCCTGCCCACTTTGTGGTGCGACTCACCACCCGTCAATCACGGAATACCAGAACATTGCCCTGCCAGAATCAGAGCAACGTTTGCACATTCTGAACCAGAAAATCGAACAGCTTCAGGCAGAACATGCTGCTTTACAGCAAAAAAAACTGTTCCAGCAAGGGAATATTGAGCAATTGCAACAATCCATTGCCAGCCTCACATTTCAACAGCAAGAGATGGCAACACAATGGCGACACCATTGCCAACAATTGGAAGTTCCCGAATTATTAATGGCAGCAGAACCAGTCAATCAGTTTATTGCTCAACGAAAATCCCATTACCAGCAAAACCAGAAACAGTACGAAGCGTTATTGCAGGCAGAAAAACAGTGTCAGATTGAGGAAAAAACACTATTGGTCCATCGTGAACAGTGCAAATCATATGAACAAGAGATTGCACTGGAAAAAATCAAACAAGATTCATATCAGAAGCAGTTAACTGAAAATACGCAAGAGCTTCATCAGCGGGAAGCCGAGTATGCAGAGACGTCAGAACAGTTAGGCCATACATTATGCGATACCCCATTTGCCTTTCCAGAGCCACAAGAGATTGAGAACTGGTTGCAACAACGTGTCAGTGAACTGCAACGCTATCTGGCATCACGCGAAAGATGGCAACAATTGCAGCAGGAACAAGCCGCTCTGCAAAGTAAATTGGCTGAATTGGAAAAACAAAAAAACAGATTGACCAATAAGTTACAAACACTCCATGAGCAACAACAGCAATACCAACAGTTATTACAGCAAACCCGGCATGAGCGTTATCAATTATTTGGTGAAAAATCGGTCAAGACGACTCGTCAAGAATTGCAGCAAACAACAGATGAATTGGATTCTGCTTGTAAACAAGCCACAGCGGTGCTGCAACAGTTGCAGAATAAAATGAATCAATTAGCCGGTGTGATCAGTGAAATCGAACGTAACTGCCGGGCAGCTAAAGATGAAATGACACTCGCATCCAACGCCTTCCTGCAAGGGTTGCAACAAGAGGGTTTTACAGATCAATCAGCCTTTGAACGCGCTTTGCTGGCACCAGAACAACGGGAACATCTGCGACAACAACAGGAACAACTGACCCAACAAAACTTACAGGCCAAAACCCGCTATCACGAGTCAGAAACGGTATTACACCAACATCGGCAAAAATCACCGGCACTGTTGGAACAATACGATCCATCGCAATTAACTGAACATTTAACTCATGTTGCTAATGAATTGAAGCAAAACAATCAACAACAAGGTGAAGTCAAAACCCTGCTCAACAGCGATGCCCATCGCCGAAACCACCAGCAAGAGCTGCTGGCACAAATTGCGCTTTCACAACAAAACTATGATGACTGGAGTTATCTCAATAACCTGCTCGGTTCTGCGGATGGTGCCAAATTCCGGCGTTTTGCCCAAGGGTTAACGTTGGATCATTTAGTCGAGCTGGCGAATCTTCGGTTAGAAAAGTTACATGGCCGCTATTATCTACAACGCAAGCAACAGAATAAAGATGATGGTGGGCTGGAGCTACAGATCGTCGATACTTGGCAGGCAGATGCACTTCGGGATACGAAAACACTTTCCGGAGGAGAAAGTTTCCTCGTCAGTCTTGCGCTGGCACTGGCACTATCTGATCTGGTGAGCAATAAAACCCAGATAGAATCCCTGTTCCTTGATGAAGGCTTTGGCACTCTTGATGCCGAAACACTGGATATCGCTCTGGATGCGCTCGATCATTTAAATGCCACCGGCAAAACAATTGGTGTTATCAGCCATGTTGAAGCGATGAAAGAACGAATACCGGTACAGATCAAAGTAGAAAAAATGAATGGATTGGGGTTCAGTAAATTGGCGGCGGAATTTTCAGTACCCACGCTTTAAAAAACATAAAGCTGGGTTGACGGAGATATTGCTACTCCAGTTGTTCTGGCTGATTCAGTGACATTCGCGCAAGATATTGCTGATCTTATTTTGGCATTACGTTCTGCTGAAACTGGAGGGTTACCCTTCAATGGCAATGGGCGTGGAAGTTGCCTGACCGATCATGATGAGTGGATGTCTGTTTGCTTTTCCAAGAGTGAAGGGTTGCTTGATGTTCCAAGACTACGAAATCTATGGTCAAAACTGCGTGAATTACCTGCTATTGGTAACCCAGAAATGAGCCATAAGGATTTAATTCCAGCCAACTTACTCGTACAGAATGGGCGTCTGGCCGGCGTGATTGACAGCGGTAGTTTTGGTCCACACTGCAAAAAATTCTTCTGAAGTAGCCATAGCCTGAGACACTATTTTTTTCTAAGCAAAAATGCTGCTCGTGCCTCAGGCGCTTCCTTTTTCCTTTATTTCTCAACCGAAATTCAGGTGCTGGTATCAATTATCAGAACCGCCAGATAAAACCGGCATTCACGCTATTATCCTGATGGTTAGAAAATAACTCACCACTGTAGCCAAGCGTCAACGCCGCATTCTTGCCCGCAGTTATCTCAGCCTTAGTTTTTAAGATAAGGCTATCTTGGGAAACCGGAACACTGTGGGTAACAAACGCTTTATCACTGCCGCGAAATGCTAAACTCACAGCACGTTCACGATCGCCATACTGATGCTGCCAGCCTAACTCACCATGTAAGGTAACGATAGAATCCGAGGACATTTGCCAGTCATGATTAGCGCGTAATCCCAGCGTCGAAAAAGTAGCTTCGGTATGTTGCTTGTCAGCATGAAGCGCAGCGGCTCCGCGCTTTTCGTTTATGCCATCACTGCTGAAACCGACGTAAGCGAGACTAACAAAAGGCTCAAGATCGACCGGCGCTGTAGATATGTTATAAGCCGCTTCGACAAATAACTGTGCAGAGCGGCCATTGTATTTTGCCTCTTCACGAGCGTACTGATATCCATAGTTGACAGTACGATCAGTATCAATGCGGTGCCAGGTGTAGCCGCCTCCGGTTCGAAGAGACAAATCGCCAAACTGACGATCGCCATAGAGAGCAACGTGATAGTTATTACTATCGGCATCCGCATGTTCTTTGCCATCCAGAGCAGTTCGGGTATAACCCGTGGCAATACCAAGGCGGCTGTGTTCATCAAGTAAGCCATCAAAACCAAGCAGGACACCATAGGTGGAAGAGTGATAACCGCTGGCATTAGCCGTACCTGAGCTACGGTTCCATGCACCCAGCAGGTTTACCCAGCTTCCGGTTTCACCCTGACTATTTTCGGCATAAGCCGCAGATGATATAGGCCGTAAACGCGCATTTGGCTGGTTCAAACGGGTATTCACGGTATCACGCAGGTAGCGGCTTTCATTAACCAGCGCGGAAGCGATATCGGCGTGGATTTGCCCATCAAGTTGGTGGAAAGCATGGCGTACTTGCTCGGCAGAAGTGGCTGTCAGAATACTTTCGTAAAGCGGATTTCCCACACCGAGTGAATCCGCCGCTTCAGCCACCGAACGTTCATGTTGTGTCAGCGCCACATCAGCAAAAGCCGTTTGATTACGTGACAGACTAAGGTGCACTCTTTGGGGTTGATACGACAGATGGCTATCCAGAAAGAGATGTTCTGAACCTGTTTCAGCAAAACGTCCACTGATTCCCTTTTCCGCAGTGAGAATATTATATTGCTGATCTGTCAGGCTATTAACTTTATCGTAAGCAAGCAGGTTATCTGCCACAGCAACGTCCACTTTGCCGCCATTAAGCTGTGCCTTATCAGCAGCATGAATGCTGTCACTACTTCCTCCGGCAGTAACATCTACAAAATAACGAGAATCAGATTCAAACAGCACGCTGCGAGCCACATCGAATTGGCCGATGGTGCTGAAACCTGGGCTGACAGCACCTCCATGCTGAACATCAAGCGAGCTGATAGTGCCATTACCGCCGAATGTGCCACTATTCTGTACGGTCACCGCAGAAGTCAGAGAACCCGCCATTCCCAAAACACCCTGTTTGACTAAGGTTGGGCCAGAATAGGTATTTTGACCGACAAGTATCAGGGTTCCGCGCCCCTGTTTAGTCACGCCGCCGTGACCTTTAATATCGTTGCTCCAGATATCAAATTCACACTGGCTGCCTTCACAAACACGTTCGGCGGGTTTTCCCTTGTCGATGACAGCACCAACACCGGGAAGATCAGCGATAAACTGACCATCGCCATAAGCAGCAGGATCAGGAACACGAAATTCAGCGGGAATATCTTCTGCCGTATAGAACATCGCGGGGCCATTGATGGCTTTGCCGAGATTAATCATTCCCCAACCGTAAATCTCATCAATGCCCGGTTTACCCATATCCGTTGCCGTTGTGCGCAGTACGGAAGAAATTTGAGCGCCATCCATGTAAGGGAAACGTTCCATCAATACCGCAGCACTGCCAGAAACATGGGGGGAAGCCATTGATGTGCCGCTCTTAAACGCATAATCAATTGTCGGCGTATCCACACTTGTTCCGCCTATCACTGAGCTATAGACAAGGCTGCCGGGAGCGCTGACACAAAAACTGGCGGAAAAACCACAACGGGATGAAAAAACGCTGATCGTATAAGGAAGTTGATTACTGCTATTGGCGTCTTGCTGTAAGCTGGCCACCGTCAGCCAGTTTGATGTGATATCCGGTACAAACCACGGCAAACCAGTGATCGCATCCGGTTCATTATAGTTGTAACTGTTTCCCGCAGAAAAAATAACCAAAGCGCCACTGCGCGCGGCATCAATTGCACCCTGATATGCGCCGCCGGGTTTCGTTCCCAATATCGGCTTAATTTCATTAAACTGCTGTTGAGCATATTCCAGCGTAAAATGTGGCCCGTTCGGATTGTTTTTTGGATGATAAAATTTATCTACAATACCAATGCCCCAACTGTTATTGATAATACGGGCACCGCTTTCTACCAACGCATTCCAGCCCGCCTGATATACTCCACCATCATTGCCTAAAATAATGCCGTCTTCAGGGCCGGGATCGCCATTGTCAGCACTGATAATCTGGGCGTTATAAGCAACGCCGTGCATTATTCCGCCATCCCGGCTACCGGCAGCAATACCCGCAACGTGAGTACCATGGGAGCCTAATACATTTCCTTTTTGCACACTGGGTTTCCCACCATAAGCAAAAGGATCACCTTTCTTCACCGGAATATAAGGGTCGGTATACTCACGTACCCCGGAGGTGTAAATGTTGATCACTTTGTTTTTACCCACAAATTCAGGATGGTTAGCGTAAACGACCTGATCAAATATACCCAGTTTGACGCCTTTACCGGTATAACCTTTTGCATACGCTTCATCCGCATGAATCGCCGCCAGCCCCCATTGGGCGAGAAACTCTTTGGATCGCCAACTGGCAGGATTGCCTGAATTGGCGGTTTCAATATAACTTTTTTTGATCGCGTTTTTTGCAAAATCGCTTTTCGCAAAATCATTTACCGCATATGCCTTACTACTGGTCGTCGCAAGGCTGCCAGCGGCAAGAAAACCGGCAATCACATAGCAAAGTGTCCGTGGCTTGGTTTTGAGTGGAGTTGCTTTGAATGGAGTTGTTTTGAATGGAGTAGTTTTGAGTGGAATTGTTTTAAATAAAATAGTTTTTAATGGGGTAATTTGAAATAAACCGCTTTTAAATATATTGGGATAAAAGAAACGGGTAATGAATTGCTGATATCCAATAACGGGAATATCTCTATTTATTCTGTTTTGATTGTTCATTTTAATTATCATTCCTTGGTTTGTTTGCAAGTATTATTAAAATTTAAAATGCACTGCCAATCAGATATACCATAAAACAAGTCAATTGATTTACGATTTATATACATTTATTTAACAAAATTCAACAGATAATAACCATTAAATAACACTTATCGATTGATAGTTTTTTATTCTTTTTCAAAACAGAATAAAGCCGATAAATACAGAGATAATTCGAAATAAAAGAGAATCGATAAAATAATGCGCTTAAAATAACGCGAAAAATGCTTGTGAAAAGCGGGAATTTCTTGTAAAAAACGGCCTTAAATAATACCTCCTATGGCACACACACCCCTTAATTACACGAATTCGCCTTTTTTAACATAATTTAAAACACCATGAAAAAATTTGAAAAATTTGTAGAAAACACCATGTACTCTTCACGATGGCTACTCGCACCTGTTTATTTTGGTTTATCACTGGCATTACTGGCTCTGGCAGTGAAGTTTTTTCAGGAAATCTTTCATGTTGTGCCGATTATTTTCACGATGTCTGAATCTGAATTAATCCTGAAATTACTCGCATTGATTGATATGGCTCTGGTGGGTGGATTATTGGTTATGGTGATGTTTTCCGGCTATGAAAACTTTGTTTCGGCACTGGATATTGAGGAAAATCAGGAAAAATTGAGCTGGTTAGGGAAAATGGATGCCACTTCGCTGAAAAATAAAGTGGCGGCTTCAATCGTGGCAATATCATCAATCCATTTATTGCGTATCTTTATGGAAGCCACGAGTATCGATGACGATAAATTAGTCTTATATATGCTCATCCACCTGACTTTTGTTCTGTCTGCATTCATCATGGGATATCTGGATAAAATAACCCGCAATCATCACCACTAAATGTTTTTTCCTGATGCCAGACCAGAACCCGGTACTGGCATCAGCGGTTTTATACCACTCCAGCTTCAAGACGCTAGCGGCTACTGATAGTTTCTTTCTGTAACTCTTCAATAAACCTGTCTACCAGCATTTCCATCGTTTCACTTCGGGTTGTTCCAAGCCGGTTAGATAACCCGTCAATTTTTCTGATCACAGACATTCTTAGTGATAGCGAAACCGGTTTTTTTTTCTCCTTATCAAGGAAAACATGGCTGATAGCTTCCTTCGCGTTAAAATTATGATGCTCTACCACCAGCTCTTCTATCCGGCGAACTTCCTTTTTAGTTAATAATCCTTTATTCACCAATTGGTAAGTATCACCCATTCTGCTAAACCGGATATCAGCGCAATAGTGACCCCTTAATTCCCTTAAAGTACGGCTAAGTGTGGGTTCAGAACAGTTCAGTGCTTCGATCACCTTAATTTTACTGACCGGTTTTTCATGCGATAGCAGTAAAGCTAATTTGAAATGTCTCAGTTGTTTGGGGCTAAGTAACATCGTTTTTCATTACCGGATTCGAAATAAAGTCCTAATATCAACAAGCAATATAATATTCAGCATAATGCAATGCTTCATGCCGATTAAGCAATACGAAAGCAAGTTAAATGCGTTTTGGTGTTCTGCTCTGCCTCAGGGCGAATACCGTTATATTTTGCCCGTTCCAGAATATTGACAGCCCAGCGCCAGTGCGTTGCCGGTTCACACATGGCTCCCTGAGATTTGAAAACCGCCTGATTTGAATTGAGAATATGCAAGGCATCATCATAATCACGTGCAGTCACCATCAGTGCCCGGTGGATATGCTCTATTTGCGTCGGATGAATGGCAGTTTTTCCGATAAGTCCATGCGCAAGATCCAGCGCCAGCTCTTTTTCAAGCAGTTCCAGATTATCAATATGTTCACAAACCGGCGCCGTCAGATAAAAATTGCGTGAACCAAAAACAGACACCAGCATTTTGATCACGTACCCCATTGGGCCATCATATAAGGTGAAATCACGTGGCCGCCGCATGGAAATAAGGTTCATCAGATCATTGCCGCCAATCCGTAAGGCAATGATCCGTTCGCGGCAAGGGTGAGATTTCAATTTATCCGCCAGCTGAGTCATTCGCTGCACATCAAAAACCTCTTCGGTTTCCAGTGTCGGCATCATTCCAAGTTGGGTTGGGCTGATAATATCCCACCATTCGGATAATGAGGTGTGAGTAAACTTAGGCAGGATCACACCAGCAACGGCACTCAGGTTAGCGGTGTTGACCAGATAGCGCCCCATTGGCACATTGCGTGGCCGGATAAAAACCAACGGACGCGGATGCCCGCTATCAGCAACAGCCGCGCCAGCCTCAGCCAGTGTCTGTAGCACAGACCGAAGATTTTCGATGGCGAAAGGAATATCCCGTTCGCTGACTGAATCCTCCAAACAGAGCACCAGCGAGCGTAGCCCCACAATTTTATTGCGCAGAACAATATCAACAATATCCTGACGAGTCGCTGGCATATAAAGCGTCGCGCCAAGCTGATTTGCGGAAGGGATCACATTCATCAAACTACCTTTCTTTTTCATGCCACTTTTCTAATGATCGTCACCGCGCGATATTGACCGATCAAGTCACCCACTTCCGAAATAACAATGTTTTTCTGTCTCGCCAGATACACCAGCAAAGCAATATCAGGATCGTCCAGAGAGCGCACCAGTACCTGCTCCGGCACCCGCCGCAGTATTGCACGGGTAGCCTCTGCAATTCCCGGTTTAATCCGGTTAATATTCTCAACCTGATATCGTTCGGCAAGTGCTGAAATCACCCGCTGGCTCAATTGCTGCAAAGCGATTTTTTCCGGCGATGGCTGCGTGACCATTGAAGCCGCTGTTATCGGTATCAAAGCCGGAGGGATCGCCGTCAGATCCAAGCGATCACGGCAGTCAGCAACCGTATCAACCAACAGCCGGCTGCATTCAAATCGGCTGAGATGATCGCACTTTACACAACCATGCAGCCCGTTGTCACACCAAATTGAGCGCGATATCAGCCCTGACACCGGCGCTCCCATAATGCCGAAAGGAATTAACCAATCATCATCGCTGGCCGCCAGCCATGCACAGCCACACGGGTCAGCCAGCACCACCAGACGGGGGATTCCTGAGTACCCTGCCCGGCCTGCCAGCGAACGGGATAACTCGGCGGTAATCGCGCCTTTTCCTGTCCAGCCATCCACAAATACCAGCCCATCCGTACCGTGTTGTTGTTCGATATACGACAGCGCGGTATTGTCAATGCCACGATCCCGTATGATGCTAATCCCATAATGATAGGACTGTTTCCCCATCTTCCTCAGCGCCTGATGCAACATCACGCCCAGAGGAACGCCTGCCCTGACCAGACTGACCAGCACAATCGGCGTATCACCAAAATGTGATATCAGAGACTTTGCCAGCATGACCACTTCCGTCGCCAGTCTGGTTGCTCCCATATTGAGTGCTTTATCAAACAGATCAAGATGATAAGAAGTCGGCTCCGGCTCCTGGCTCAACATATCAGAATAGTGGCGGGCACCGGATTGAATTAATTGTTCTTTGACCTCAATCGGTGTCATTTCAATCTGAACGGGTTTAAGCAAAAACTGAACATCACCGGCAGCATAAGAACCCGAAAAAGGGGGAAAACGATTTATAGGAAAATCACTCATTTTTGCTGGCCCAGACAGGTCGAATCATAGGTGACCGATTTATATGCGAACGATTCATAGGTAACGGCTTCAACAATTGGCGCGACGGAAGATAATTGCGCTATCAATTGCGGATCAACGGAATTTTCAGGCGTTTCAAGGCAAAGCAGGATGCGATCAAACCGCTGATGAGCAACATTATAGAGGAAATTCGGGATCCCTAAGCCATAGTTGTCTGTAAAGGCCATAACAGACTGAATAGCATGTCCACAGGCGATAGGCGAACGGGTTGTCGAACCAAATTTCACCACCGCGCCTTCCTGTTCAAGCCGCTCTGACAGCAGGAACGGCTGCCAGACAAATTCACTGGAACCGAGCACCAATATGCTTTCTCCGGCTTTGGCGTGAATATCAGTGCCGAGATCACCGTGAATATCATCCAACCCCAGACGTCCCCCGCTTTGTGCGCCGATAATGTCCACCGCGCCTCGTGCGGTAACATTCACCTGAGGCATCACAGGAACCGGCGCAGAGCTATCGGCCTGCCACTGCCAATGCCCGTCAACCAGAGAAACCGTAGTGACAGGCAGCGGACAGCGTTCTGTGAGGCTTTTTCCACTCCAATCCGTCAGTGTCACTGTGACGACATGCTCAATTTGCTGCAACCCTGCATGACGCAATGCTTCAAACAAGTTAAGAAAGGTATTTCCGGTGGTTGCTTCATCATCAATCAGAACCAGTGTGCGGGCTTGGCTCACTCGTTGGCGCAGGCACTCATCTTCCGGCCAATAAATCAGATGGTCAGTTGCGTGACTGTGATTCTCCTTAAACTCACACAACAAATCCCCTGCAACCGGATGACGGGTGGAGGTCAGAAATACCGGCGAGGGAACTTTTTGCCGCGTTTCCTGAAAAACCCCAGCCGCCAGCCCGACGGCGGTTTCTGCCATGCCAATATACAGCACCGGACCAGATAAATTGGCCGGAAACTGTGCCGATAACTGTCGATAAACGGTACGCATCACCGATGGGCTGACAGGAATGTGGCGTCCCAAGACTTTGCTGACAAATAAAAATGCCCTTTTGGGATTGCGGCGCTCAGCAATATCAAACAGCGTTTCCAGCGGCGTGGCATTACTTTCAGCCGTCACAGTCAACGTTCCGCTAGTGAGCCTTTTTTCATAAAACTGCTTTTTTGCATAAAACGAATTGCCATCAGCCGCAGAGAGATAGGGCTGAGAATGATTGCATGCTGTCATAAGAAAAGCCTTTTAAAAACTCAGCTATTTCAAGAATGGTTCAAATTAGAATCAGGTATGATTTCATTCACGCCGGAATTCCGATGATTTAAATTTAGCTAGTTTGTATTCGGGTAACAAACGCAGCGCAGTCTAGAGCTGAAATTCCGTTTATGTCAATCATAATATGATTTTTTTATCGTAAGATTTGTTTGACTTTTTATCACAGAAAAGAAATCATGACGCCCGTGTTCAGGCTGTTTTTTATCATAGAGTTAAACCAGATTCATTACAGATGAGAATCATAATATGACTAAATTATCACTCTTTATTTAGTCATATTATGATTTTTTATATAAGTGAAATTAACACCGTGCGATACCCTATTTCTTTCAAATTTTAAGGATAATGGCGAATTTGAAAGATAATAGGTACAACGTTAAGAGGCGCTATAAATGGTTTCATTAAGTAAGAATCAGTCAGTTTCTCTCGCCAAGCAGAGCAGTTCACTGGCTAAAATTCATTTTGGTCTGGGCTGGGATCCCGTCGCTCAAAAGAAAGGGTTTTTGTCGCTGTTGTTCGGTGGCAGCAATAATGAAATTGACTTGGATGCAAGCTGCATTATGCTTGATAACACAGGCAATACCATTGATATCGTCTGGTTCGGGCAGCTTAAATCAGAATGCGGGTCGATAAAACACAGCGGCGATAACCTGACCGGTGCAGGTGACGGAGATGATGAAGTGATCAGCGTTGATTTGCTCAAATTGCCTGCTCATGTTGAATACCTCGCTTTCACCGTGAATAGTTTCCGGGGCCAGACCTTTAACGATGTTGAAAATGCCTTCTGCCGTGTCGTTGATCAGAGCGGCCAAGAGCTGGCGCGTTATCAGCTGAACGAGCAAGGCTCTCATACCGGCATTATTATCTCTTCTCTGCGTCGTAACGGCGGTCAATGGGACTTCACAGCTCACGGCATTCCTTGCCACGGGCGTACCATTGACGATATGAATCCACAAATCATTGAAACGGTCGTAGTACGTTAAAACGGTGGTGCACTCATGAATATGACACCGGGGGGAAATGCCCCCGTTCCCAACCAGATATTGACCGTTCGGGTACTTTCCGGGTCTTCAGCCGATGTTTCCGCTTTCCGTCTGTTTGCCAACGGTAAAGTGCAGGGTGATCCGGATATGGTCTTTTACGGCCAACCGAATAATGACGATAACACCATTCGTCTGTCCGGTGGTAATACCAACACCGCGTTTTCCATTAACCTGCCAACGTTGCGGCAGGAAGTCCAGAAAGTGGCCTTTACGGCGACTTGCGATGGTAGCCAGACTATCTCCAGCCTGCGTAATCTCTCCATTCAGGTTGAGCTTAACGGCAACGTGCTGTTACAGGGGCAGGTTGAGGTACAGGGGCGCCCGGAAGCCGCGCTGATCCTCGGTGAGTTGTATCGCCGCAACAATGAGTGGAAATTCCGCTTTATTGCTCAGGGTTTTAATGGCGGCCTCAAGCCGCTGGCTGAACACTTTGGCATCGATATTGTTGATGAAGCGCCCTCGTCTGCCTCAGCGCCAACACCTACTCCGGCACCAACCGTGAACAGCGTTAATCTGAGCAAGGTTTCGCTGACGAAAGAAAAGCCTGCCATCAGCCTGAGTAAACGTGACAACTTCGGTGAGATCCGCATCAATCTGAACTGGAATCAGGGGTCTGCGCCTGCCAACCGGGGCATGTTCCAGAATCTGTTTAGTTCCAACAAAGGGGTGGATTTGGATCTCGGTGCCTTCGTCCGGCTGCGCGATGGTTTTAAGGATGTTATACAGGCGTTGGGGGACCGCTTCGGCTCGTACCAGCGCGAACCTTATATACAGCTACAAGGCGATGATCGTACCGGTAATGTTAAGGATGGCGAATGGCTCCACATCAATGGCCTTGAGTGGAAAAACATTGATGAAGTGCTGATTTACGCCTTTATCTATGAAGGTGTACCAAGCTGGGATAACACTGACGGTATCGTCACGATTTACATCAATGACCAGCCTCCGATTGAGACCCGAATGACCGAAGGTCACAACCGTAAAAATATGTGTGCGGTTGCTCGTCTGGTGAATGATAACGGCGCGATTAAAGTCGAGCGTATCAACCAGTATTTCAATGGACACAAGGAAATGGACAGAGCCTTTGGCTGGGGATTCAGCTGGTCAGCGGGCAGTAAATAACGGTCCATATTGTTTCCGTACGCCGTACTGATTGCTACACGTATGACTATTTCTATACTTATTGTTAACTTTCAGTAAGCGATATTACATACGTTATTTCTGATATGAATAGCTTTACGCGATAGGTTTTTTACACCATCGATTTTATACCATCGATTTTATACAACAGGTTTTACACCAACGGAGGGGCTTATGTCCTTTTTAAACAAAATAAAGTCGGCACTTAATGCTGGCCGCGAAGAGTTGACCAATCAGGTTGGTCGTTTCAAAAATAAAAAATTTATGGAAGGCACTGTTGCAGTCTGCGCACATGTTGCCATGGCAAGTAATGGTGTCAGTTCTGAAGAAAAACAGAAAATGGTCGGGTTTATTAAGAATTCTCCCGAACTGAAAGTGTTCGACACCACTGAAATTATCGAATTCTTCAATAAGCTGGTCAGCAGCTATGAATTTGATAAAGACATCGGCAAAGGGGAAGCGATGAAATATATCATGGCACTGAAACAACAGCCTGACGCCGCCCAACTTGCCTTACGCGTGGGAATTGCTGTCGCTAAGAGTGATGGTGATTTTGACCAAGATGAGAAAAATGCCGCCCTGGAAATATGCAATGCTCTGGGTTTTGTTCCGGCAGAATTTGACCTGTAACTAAAAGCATACCCTATGGATTTCGAGTTGCATCGCTTGCGGCAAGTAAGCGCGCGCCCTGAGCATAGACAACCGTGCGTTTATAACAACACGGCAACTGGGGCAAGCGGGCGCAGCCAACAAAGAGGCAGCTTGAAAGACAACGGGTAAAGAGGCTGACTTCATGACGTCTACGCATATAGGGTTTCCGCTGGAAACTGTTGCGGTATTTATTATTCTGTCGGTAGGTGCGCTTGTTATCGATCTCGTTATGCATCGTGACGATAAGCCGATTTCTTTGCGCAGTGCCGCGCTCTGGTCGGTCTTTTGGATCGCCATTGCCTTTGTTTTCGCAGGCTTCCTGTTTATTCATCATGGTTCGGAAGTTGCAAGCCTGTTTATCACGGGTTATGCACTGGAGAAAGTGCTTTCTGTCGATAACCTGTTTGTTATCATGGCCATTTTCTCTTGGTTTGCAGTGCCGGATCGTTATCGCCACCGGGTTCTCTATTGGGGCATTATCGGCGCTATTGTTTTCCGTGGTATTTTCGTCGCCATCGGGACAAGCCTGCTGATGCTGGGGTCTTGGGTCGAAATGGCTTTTGCGATTATCGTCGGCTGGACGGCAGTCATGATGCTGAAAAGCGGTAATGGTGATGATGAAATCGAAGATTACTCCCAGCATCTCGCCTATCGTCTGGTGAAGCGTTTTTTCCCAATCTGGCCGAAACTGAGTGGTCATGCGTTCGTACTCAACCAGAAAGAGATCGATGCAGAGCTGGCGAAGCCGGAAAATGCAGATATAACCGTTGGCCGTGATAAAACTGGTCGCGATAAAACCGGTCTTGCGGGCAAAGCGGTACTGTATGCTACACCGCTGTTGCTGTGTCTGGCTGTTGTTGAACTCTCTGACGTCATGTTTGCGTTTGATTCCGTGCCTGCGGTGATTGCCGTCAGCCGGGAGCCTTTAATCGTCTATAGCGCCATGATGTTTGCTATCTTAGGCCTGCGTACACTCTACTTTGTACTGGAAGCGTTGAAAAAGTATCTGGTTCATTTGGAGAAAGCCGTGATTGTTCTGCTGTTTTTCATTGCGATCAAATTGGGGCTTAACGCATCAGAGTCAATGTTCCATCACGGTTATTCTATTTCGGCAACAACCAGCCTGTTTGTCGTCATCGGCGTACTGGCTGTAGGCATTATTGCCAGCCTCCTGTTTCCCGAAAAAGAAGAAGCGAACTAAATCCGGCTCTCTGGGTTGAAAAGAGCTGAAAAGAGCTGAAAAACGATTTTTTAAAAAACGTACCCTATGGATTTCGAGTTGCATCGCTTGCTGCAAGCGAGCGCAGCCAGCAAAGAGGCAACTTGAAAGACAACGGGTAAAAAAATGAGGAAATAATAATGGGTGTATCACTTTCCAAAGGCGGTAACGTTTCTCTGAGTAAAGAAGCGCCAACCATGAAAAATGTTCTGATCGGTCTCGGCTGGGATGTCCGCTCAACGGATGGTCAGGCTTTCGATCTGGATGCTTCCGCATTTCTGCTGGCCGCAAACGGCAAAGTCCGCAGTGACGCAGATTTCATTTTCTACAATAACCTGAAATCTGCTGACGGCTCGATCATGCACACTGGCGACAACCGCACCGGTGAAGGGGATGGCGATGATGAATCAATGAAAATCAAACTGGATCAAGTTCCGGCGGATGTTGATAAAGTTGTGTTTGTTGTCACTATTCATGATGCACAGGCACGTGGTCAGAGCTTCGGGCAGGTTTCCGGCGCATTCATTCGTCTGGCTAACGATGACACGCAAACTGAAGTGGCTCGCTATGATCTGAGCGAAGATGCTTCCACTGAAACTGCGATGCTGTTTGGTGAACTGTATCGTCACAACGGTGACTGGAAATTCCGTGCTGTTGGTCAGGGCTATGCAGGTGGTCTGGCTTCTGTTTGTGCTCAGTATGGCATTAATGCTGCCTGATTTTAGCTTGCTACAAGTTAAAATCTGTCACATACAATTTAGTTACTCATTGAAAGACGACGGGTAATTAAAAAATAAAAACCCTGCTCGATAACATCAACAGGGTTTTTTTGTTGGTTATCATTTAAATTTCGAGTGGTATTACCTGTGGTAACGCAACAAATTATCAGAATTATTGCACCGGATTAACGTTTTCTGACAATGTCGTTTTCCCACAATCTAAAGTACTGATAAAGTATCGCGACATGTCCAAACATCACAAGGAACGTAAAATGAGTCTTCATGTTGTATTTCGTCATACCGATGATCTCCCTGAATTAACATTGAATGGCAGCGCACTTAGCAATGCAGGATTCATTGCTGATTCATTATTCCATATCTCGCAAAATTCAGTCGGCATCATCATCTCTCTGCTTGCCCCACAAACCGATCTTGCCCGCCTGATTGATAAAATTGAAAACAACCCAGAACAGGGAATTGATAATATTCGTGAAAACGGTGAACTCTATATTGCGGGTGACTGGTTGACTGACAGCCAGTTAACCGAAGAATCAATCGATATTGAAATTACCGCCGGGAAAATTATTCTCAAGCCCAAACTGGCAGCAATGTTAGCTTAAGCGACAAGGCCAAATCTCTTATCAGCCGGCTGAGGTTAACCGGCTGAATATTTCTGGCTACATTTTTCCTATCTCCCCTTCAGTGACAAAACGATGACCAAACACCTACCGCCCTCCGGCTAAATCCATAAAATTACCGGTGACATAGGATGCCTCATCAGACATTAACCAGCTAATCGCGGCAGCAACCTCTTCCGGTTGCCCTCCCCGCTTCATGGGCGCAAACGCTTTAACTCGCTCAACTCTGTCAGGTTCGCCACCATCCGCGTGCATTTCGGTATCAATATAGCCGGGACGCACGGTATTCACCCTGATCCCTTGTGCCGCAACTTCCAGCGATAACCCGATGGATAATGTATCCACCGCCCCTTTTGACGCGGCATAATCAATATATTCATGGGGAGCACCCAACCTCGCGGCGGCGGAAGAAACATTCACAATCGCACCACCTTGCCCGCCATGCCGGAACGCCATTCTTTTCACGGCTTCTCTGGCGCACAGAAAGTAGCCGGTAACATTGGTGGCAAAAATGCTATTCAGCCGTTCTGCGGTGAGTTGCTCAATTGAAGCCTGCGGCTTTAAAATGCCTGCGTTATTTACCAAGCCGGAGATATAGCCCAATTGTTGTTCTGCCTGCTGGAACAGGGCAACAACCTGTTTTTCATCGCTCACATCCACCTGAACGGCAATAGCTGACTGCCCCAGATTGCGGATCATTTCCACAACTTCAAGCGCACTATCTTTACGGACACGATAGCCAATACAAATATGATGTCCTTTTCCTGCCAGACAAAGCGCGGTCGCTCTACCAATTCCACGCGAGCCACCGGTAATAATCGTTACTTTCTGCATTCTATTATTTTCCATTTTATTTATGAGTTAGAGAAATAAGATATTAAAGAAATTACGATATAATAATTAAAAATAAACATCAATATGCATGTATCGAAAATATAAAAACTCAATAAATATTATTTTTAAATCAAAAGCGATAGAAAACCCTTGATGTTTTGATATTTTGATTTCATATATATGATAAGCCATCACATCGATAACAAAGAAATAAACTATATTTTAATAATTAATACTTTTAATTTTTGGTAATTTTAATAAATTTTCAATATATTCACCAAGTAACCTGAATTAATATATTAAGCTGCAACTTTATCAGATGCAGCTTAATATCCAATGGATATATTGACAGTTTAATGTTTAATAATATAAATATCTTTAGCCGAAATATAACCCATCGGGTTTACATAAAAACCGCCAACATAGGGCTTAACCATTTTGGCATTGACATAATAATAAATAGGCATCACCGGAGAATCTTTCGTGAAAATATCCAATCCTTTCTGTTGAGAAGGTATATCATTTGTCTCGCCGGATTTTTTAATTAAGGCATCATAATCAGGGTTTGAATATAAAGAAGTATTCTTAACCTGCCCTGTCATAAACATATTCAAAAAACTCATCGGGCTATTATAATCCGCAACCCATGCTCTTCTGATAACTTCAAACTTACCCTGGTGCATATTATCCAGCAATACTTTCCATTCCTGATTCTGCAATACAGCATCAACACCGAGATTCTTTTTCCACATAGAACTGACGGCAATAGCGACTTTTTTATGCGCTTCATTGGTGTTGTAGAGCAGGTTAAATTTCAGCGGATTATTTTTATTAAACCCGGCTTCATTTAATAAGGTTTTGGCTTTTTCAATCCGCTGTGCCTGAGTCCACAACGCATAATCCGGCCCGGTCAAATTAAAACCCCCGGTATTGGGTGGTACGATTGTATAAGCCGGTTTTTGCCCCTGTCCTAATACTTTATTGGCAATAACCTCTCTGTCTATGGCCAAATTTAATGCCTGCCTGACTTTAATATTATCAAAGGGTGGTTTTTTATTATTAAACTCATAAAAATAAGCCCCGACTTTTGGTGAAATATAAACCTGATCTTTTATTGTTTTTTGTAATGATGCAAAAGACTCCAGTGGAATTGTATCGGTAAAATCGACTTCACCTGCCAAATAACGGCTTAATGCGGCTTTCTCCGATCCGATAACCAAATAGTTTATTTTATCGAGAACGGTATTTTTATCATCCCAATATTGCTTATTTCTGACTCCAACGATTTTTTCATTCACTTTCCATTCCGATAATTTAAATGGCCCATTACCGACAAAATTTCCCGGCCTTGTCCATTTATCACCATATTGATTAATCACTTTTTCATTCAGGGGAACCATTACAACGTGTGTTAATGCCTGTAAAAAATCCCCCATTGGTTTTTCTAATCGAACTTCTAGCGTCATATTATCCAACGCTTTTACGCCAAGCTCTTCACCTTTCTTCTTGCCAGTCAGCACTGCATTGGCATTCATCATGCCTAAATTTTCCAGATAACTGCCATAGGGTGAACCAATATTAGGGTCAACCAAACGCCGCCAGCTATAGACAAAATCCTGCGCTGTAATTGGCGTTCCATCTGACCATTTAATGCCTTCTCTTAAATGGAAAACCCAGGTTTTATTATCTTTGGTCTCCCAGCTTTCAGCCAATTTCGGTTCGATATTGCCTTGCCTGTCGGTATAAACCAACCCATCGAAAAAATCGTGGATAATATTGAATTCCATATCACTTTCAACTTTATGCACATCCAAAGAAGCGGGTTCTGCTCCCTGACTGCGTGAGACCTCCTGTTTTTCCGCTAATGGTGTTCCGGGGGGAACGACTGCGGCGTGAGATATACTTATTCCGCCACATAGAAGCATAATTAAACCAGATAATATTTTCACTTTATTGTTTTTTATAAAATTTACTTTCATTGCCTAATCCTTATCGTCATTGTTAAATATATACCCGCTATCTTTCACGTTAATTGTATATATCAATATAATCAGAGCCTGTTTTTCAGGCCCTGATTATTTAGTTAATGTTTTATAATATAAAGATCTTTGGTTGAAATATAATCCATCGGCGAAACGTAAAAACCGCCAACATAAGGTTTCACCAATCTATTTATCACATAATAATAAACAGGGATAATCGGCGTATCATGGGTTAATGTATCTATGGCTTTTTGGTAAATTTTTACATCGTTCGTTTCACCAGCTTTATTTGTCAATTGATCAAATTTGCTATTTCCATAGAGCGAAATGTTATTCGTATTTCCTGTCAGGAAAACATCCAGAAATGACATAGGGCTATTATAATCGGCTGTCCATGCGTATCTGATCACATCAAATTTCCCCTCATGCATATTATCCAGCATGACTTTCCATTCCTGATTTTGCAAAGCCGCATCAACACCAAGGTTTTTTTTCCACATCGAAGATACCGCAATGGCCATTTTTTTGTGTATTTCCCTTGTATTATAAAGCAGGTTAAATTTCAGTGGATTCTTTTTATTAAAACCGGCTTCATTTAATAATTCCTGCGCTTTTTTAACTCGTTGCTCCTGTGTCCATGAAGCATATTCAGGAGGTGTCAGATTTATGCCACCAATATTAGGTGGCATAACATTATAGGCAGGCAATTGCCCTTGCCCTAACACTTTATCGGCAATCACATTTCTATCAATGGCTAAACTTAATGCCTGTCTTACCCTGATATCATTAAAGGGAGGCTTTTGGTTATTAAAAGCGTAGAAATAAGTGGATAACATAGGTGTAATATGGACTTGTTCACCCATTTCTTTTTTCAGCGATGCAAAAGATTCTAATTCAATAGATCGGGTTATATCAATTTCTCCTGCCAGATAACGGTTTAAATCGGCTTTATCTGAAGAAATGGTAACGTAAGTGACTTTATTAATGACCGTATTTTTGTCATCCCAATATTGTTTATTTCTGACACCAATAACTTTTTCATTTATTTTCCATTCGGATAATTTAAACGCCCCGCTGCCAACAAAATTTGCGGGGTGCGTCCATTTATCACCGTATTTTTGAACCGCCTTTTCACTGATAGGAACCAAAGTCGGGTGAATCAACATTTGTAAGAAATAACCCACTGGCTTATCTAATTTCACTTCTAAAGTAAAATCATCCAGTGCTTTTACCCCAAGTTCTTCGGCTTTTTTCTTGCCAAGTAATATATCATTGGCATTAATAACATGCGCCGTTGCCAGATAGCTGCCATAAGGCGATCCCATTGTTGGGTCAAGCAGACGCCGCCAACTGAATACCACGTCATGAGCTGTAATCGGAGAACCATCAGACCATTTAACGCCTTTTCTTAAATGAAAAACCCAGGTCTGGTTATCTGATGTTTCCCAAAGTTCTGCCAATCGTGGTTCAATTTGACCTTTATGATCGATATAAACCAAACCATCAAAAAAATCGTGGATGATATGTAACTCAGTATCACTTTCTACTTTATGTACATCCAGCGATGCCGGAAATGAACCATTATTAACGACAATCTCCTGTTTTTCCGCTAATGGTGTTCCGGGAGGAACGACTGCGGCCTGCGTCAAAAAAGAGGCACTGCCCAGCGCAATACCTATCGAGCAGGTTAACACTTTTGTCGTTTTATTTTTTACTATTCTGGATATTAATTTCTGCATATTGCGTCACTCCATAATGATATATTTATACCCGTCGTCTTTAATTCACATTTTTCTTTCTTCGTAATTATTATTTATAATTAATTCTTTCACTAATAAGTACCTATTTAAATAGGTACTTATTATTCAATATCAGTGTTTAATAATATAGAGATCTTTTGTCAAAAGATCCCCTAATGGATCAATATAAACACCCCCCACATAAGGTTTAATTAACTTAACACGGACATAGTTATAAACCGGAACAGCTGGTGAATCGTGAGTAATCAGATCAATCGCCTGTTGATAAATCGCTTTGTCTCCTGTCTCATCCGCTTTTAAAACCAATCGATCAAATTCTGGATTATTATACTTGGTGATATTATTAGTATTATTTGTCGTAAATATTTCTAAAAAAGTCACCGGGCTATCATAATCGGCACTCCATCCATATCTGCCAACGTCAAAATTGCCCTGATATAAAGAGTCAGTTTGTGATTTCGTTTCCTGATTTTCTAAAACAACTTCAACACCGAGGTTTTTTTTCCAGATTGAACTGGCGGCAATGGCAATTCGTTTATGGCTATCTGAGGTGTTATATAACAATTTAAATTTAAGCGGATTATTGTTATTAAAACCCGCTTCATTCAGTAATTCTTTTGCTTTGGTAATACGCTGTTCCTGCGGCCATGAAGCATAATCAGGTTGTTTTAAATAAATACCGCCACTCCCCGGCGCGACGACCTCATAAGCCGGAGTCTGCCCCTGACCTAATACCTTGCCAGCTATAACATCACGATCCAGCGCTAAAGCCAGCGCCTGCCGGACGCGGATATCATTAAAGGGCGGTTTTTGGGTGTTAAACAAATAATAATAGACACTCAATATTGGCCTAATATGGAATTGATCACCCAACTGTTTTTTGAGTGTCGGGTGAAAATCCGTTGGACCACCGTTTGAAATATCAATTTCTCCGGCCAAATAACGATTAAGATCCGCTTTATAGTCTGATATGGGTAAATAAGTGACTTTATTAATAACGGTATTTTCATTATCCCAATAATGAGGATTTCTGACGCCGACTATTTTTTCATTAACAATCCATTCTGAGAGCGTAAATGGCCCGTTACTGACAAAAAGCCCCGGCTTGGTCCATTTATTGCCATACTTTTTAATCACATTTTCACTGAGTGCCGACATCACCGGATGTGCCAGCATACGCAAAAAACCGGCTTTTGGCCTTTCCAGCGTCACTTCTATCGTCGAATCGTCCAGTGCCTTGATAGCCAATTCTGTTGGCTTTTTCTTGCCTGACAAAACATCCTGCGCATTGATCACTTTGGCCTGAACCAGATAGCTGCCGTAAGGGGAAAGCGTGTCAGGAGTGACCAGCCGCCGCCAGCTAAACACCACATCATGGGACGTTAGCGGCGAACCATCCGACCATTTCACGCCTTTTCTTAAATGAAAAACCCAAGTTTTGTTATCCTGCGTTTCCCAGCTTTCAGCCAATGCCGGAACAATCTTATCATTCCGGTCAACCTCAACCAGTGGCTCGAAAAAATCCCGTAAGATATCAAATTCACTCGATCCTTCAGATTGTTGCGGATCTAAAGAACGGGGTTCGGAAAAGTTATTGCGGGTAATTTCCTGTTTTTCCGCTAATGATGTTCCGGGAGGAACGACTGCGGCAAAAGAATAAGTTGTACTTCCCAGTATCAGGCTGATAGAACAAATTAATATTCTGACAGCCCTATTTTTTATTAATATTGACATCATTTTTTGCATATTGGTAACCTCCATAATTGTTTTTATTATTCATTCAATATCATATTCTTATTACTGCCTTTGCTATTATTTCTTTTGAAAAGTATTACTGTTGCAATTAACGAGTTATGTTTTTACTGATTCTAATAAGCGAAGTTTATAATTATAAAAACCACACTTATTAGTTAACAAGCGAATAACCATACCTTTTTATCGATAGCCTTATCTATAGCAATATTTCGTATTTATAAGCATTGTCACACTATTTATGATTTATATCATTTGCATTTCCTTCTTTTTTCAATCTATGACTATATCCTTTTTCATAATAATGAGAGTCTCCGTTGTGGTTTTTCCTTATCCCGCGCGGTACGCGGGATAAGGAATACTTCGATCATTTGAAATGCTTCTGTCATTTTGAAAAGTGATTTAGCGGAAAGCATAATTCCTCGCGGCGCGGCGAAATATAAGGCCTCGCATTATCTTGAGAATTGCAATTTGAAGTTTATTGAGTATAGATAATATTACAGCCTGCTCGATTAAGCAGGCTGTAATACCATTTAAGGTTACGGGTAAAATTTATTTTTTATCAGTCAGATCAATTTGCTGGCTTCTCCAAACAGGCATGAAGGGCAATAAGGAGCGGGAGCCAGTTTAACTATGCGGCCATAACCAAGCGGCGCCACGAACACCACTGGAATCACCATGCAGGGCCTTTCTAATCGGCGTGGCACATTCGCCACCAAATACCCACTCATTCACTAAACCCGGCAAAGTCTGGTAAAGGCGGTCAACGTTACTCATCCCGCCGCCCAGCACAATCACATCAGGATCAAGTAAATTAACGACTTGCGCCAGTGCCCGCGCCAGACGCCTTTCGTAACGCCGGATTGCCAGCTCAGCAATTTTATCGCCCTGCGCCACGGCTGCCATGATTTCATGGCCTTTTTTGTGTACGCCACTCAAACGGAAATAATCCCGCATAAAGCCCGTGCCCGAAACAAACATTTCCGTACAGCCCGGTTTACCGCAGAAACAGCGCACTTCCTCCTGATATACCCGGTCTTCGTCATCCATCCACGGCAATGGATTATGCCCCCATTCTCCCGCCAGACCGTTGCCCCCTGCATGAACGTTGCCATTAAATGCCAGACCAGAGCCACATCCTGTGCCGATAATAACGGCAAATACCATTGGCATACCCGCTGCCGCACCATCAGTCGCTTCCGAGACCGCCAGACAGTTGGCATCATTGGCAACCCGCACTTCACGCTGGAGCAGAGCAGAAATATCTCTGTCCAATACCTGATCATTCAACCAGACAGAGTTGGCATTTTTCACTTTGCCGGTAAAAGGTGAAATTGCGCCCGGAATGCCAATGCCGATGGTTCCTCTCTGCCCGGTTGCCTGTTCTGCATCTGCGATTAAACCGGCAATCGCGGCCAGAGTTTGCTGATAGTCGTTACGGGGAGTATCCACCCGTTTACGGAACAGCTCCTCTCCTTGATCGCTCAGTGCGACCACTTCAATCTTGGTTCCGCCAAGATCAATACCTATACGCATAGCTTACCTTTTTCTCTGTAGTTTACTGTCAGCCGAGCTTTTCAGACTCACTGACTGATGTTGATGAATGGGTGTCGTGTTGCCGTAGGCATCATTGCCTGAGTTATTTTAACAATCAAGCCGTTATCCAGCTTTATTTTAGAGCAATTGATGAAGTTCTAGGGCTTCACGCCATGATTCTGTAATATGCGCAGTGATATTTTTCAGATGATGTTTGTCACAACGTTCAAGTATGGGGTAATGACATGTTATGGTTCAAAAATTTAATGATTTACCGTTTAAACCGGGAGATCTCACTTTCTGCGGATGAACTGGAAAAACAATTAAGCCCATTGGCATTCACTCCATGCGGCAGTCAGGACATGATGAAAACTGGCTGGGTTCCGCCTATGGGCGCGCATGGTGACGCATTAACTCATGCTGCCGGCAATCAAATCCTGATCTGTGCGCGAAAAGAAGAAAAAATGCTGCCTTCTCCGGTTATTAAACAGGAATTACAGGCCAAAATTGCCCGTCTGGAAGGCGAACAACACCGGAAATTGAAAAAAACCGAGAAAGATTCACTGAAAGATGAAGTGATCCACACGTTATTGCCACGGGCATTCAGCCGTTTCAGTCAGACTTATATTTGGATCGATACCGTTAATCACCTGATTATCGTTGATTCTGCCAGCGCCAAACGTGCCGAAGATAATCTGGCGCTGTTGAGAAAAACGCTGGGATCATTGCCGGTTGTTCCGCTGACTTTCGCAGAGCCTATTGAGCTGACATTAACAAAATGGGTACGTTCAGGGGATTTGCCGGCAGGGTATGCGCTGATGGACGAGGCGGAGTTGAAAGCCGTTCTGGAAGAAGGCGGAGTGATTCGTTGCAAGAAACAGGCATTGGTTTCTGACGAAATTGCGACCCATATTGAATCCGGCAAGTATGTCACAAAACTGGCGCTGGATTGGGAAGAGCGTATTCAGTTTATGTTGTCAGATGATGGCTCTTACAAACGCATCAAATTCAGTGAAACCCTGCGCGAACAAAATGATGATATAGACAGAGAAGATGCAGCCCAACGATTCGATGCCGATTTTACGTTAATGACCGGTGAATTAAGTGCGTTAATCAAGAATATGATTGATGCCTTAGGTGGTGAGGCGGAAAATTAATTTCATATAAAGTATAGCCTCAATAATAAATTTATTGAGGCTATGACTTATTAGCTGAACCCAAACTTTAATTAAATATAAAGATAAATATATTAGAAGCGATATACCAGGCCAACACCTGTTACATTATCAGTATTAATTTTAGTAGTTTTGGTAAATTCATTGTTTTTGAGTAAATTAATCTGATATTCGCCATAAATATCCATATTTTTGTTGAAGGTATATGTTGCGCCAACAGAAACATATTTAACCAGCGCTTCTGACTTACCCGCTTTTAATACATTATTGCCGCCTAAATCATCAGCTAAATTTTTACCTCTGGAATAAACATAAGCAAGGGATGGGCGTAAGCCAAAATCAAATTGGTATTGAGCCGTTAATTCAAGGTTTTCAGTCTTATTAGCAAACATTGTATAGTCAGCAACGGAACTACCGAATCGGGTTAAATTACGTGCTTCACCATACATGGCTGCCAGATAGACATTGTTTTTATCGTATTTCGTGGAGACCATCCAAGCTTCGGCTTTATTACCTTTCGCCAGTACATGCGCTTTTTCAGCGCCCTCTTTTTGGCCTGTTGTACGGTTAGAGTTGCCATAAGATGCCGCAACCGAAATACCATAACCAATATCGTAAGAACTGGAGACACCAAAACCATCGCCATTCTGACGCCCAACATCTTTACGGGAATTCCCGCTATTACCATCATTTTTACCCTGATATTGCAGCGCGAAATTCAAGCCATTCACTAAACCAAAAAAGTCGGTATTACGATAAGTTAATAACCCTGTCGAACGGCTCATCATGAAATTATCGCTTGCCGCCATGCTATCACCGCCGAATACGGGCAGCATATCGGTGAATGAGTTGGGATCATAAACTACGCCGTAGTTACGGCCATAATCCAGCGTGCCATATTTACCCAATTTTAAACCCGCGAAAGCCAGACGGGTTCTTGCAAGTTGGTTACTTTCAAGTTCTGTTTTGGAAGCCCCCATACTGAATTCCCAGCGCCCGTAACCAGCGAGGTTATCAGTAATTTGGGTGTTTCCTTTTACACCGATACGAGCTGCGGATCCATCACCGGCCTGACCGCTTTCCCCTTTAGCGAAAGAGTATTGAACATCCGCTTTTCCATATAAATCAATTTTATTACCATCTTTATTATAAATTTCAGCCGCATTTGCAGTTCCTGCAATCAATAAAACCGGAAATGCCATTGCTATTGCGTTGTATTTTTTCATTATTATGACCTCATTGATGTTGTTATTTACTTTTTGTTTCCACTATCAAATACATTTCCGGCTAATAGAAATTTCAAAAAAGAAATCCCTAAAGAAAGAAACAGTTAGGCTGATAGTTTCTTAGCTGGAATTGTTTAAATAGCATTAACTTTGTAGTTTTAGATGGCGATAGTAATACGCGAATTAACATTTTGCTAACAGAATTTAACTAAAAATGCTTTCCTGTGAAGAAGGTCACATGATGAACAGTTTTTGCTGACCAAATACATTCGTTACGCGTGTTTGTTATTAAATACAGTAAGTTATAAATAATAAGGCAAGCAATAAAAAATAGTTCATCGAGATGTACAACAAAGGCACTCTATCAGCTTGAAAGGTGAAAGAGATAATGGGATAACACCAGTGCAACATATTAAATATGGCGATGTAATTTGAAACCCATAAGGTAAAACTTAAAGGTACTAAAATTAAAGGTGCTAATATGGCAGAAAATCATCATCCACGCGCACGAGGCCGCCCGCCAATTCCTGAAAAAGAAATGCGCCAGAGAATTTATAATGTCACTTTCTCCCTCTTAATAGAGCAGGGCTATAACATAGCAACGATGGATGTTATTGCGCAAAAAGCGAAAATTGCGAAAAAGACACTCTACCGTTTTGTCAGGAACCGGGAAGATTTAATTGAAAAAATGATATTAGACTGGGCAGATATTCCCTCTCCTTCTCTGCCTGATAATGTCAATAGCTCCCAACAGGTGATAGTATTATTGGAGGAATATTTAGCCGAAATAACAAATAAATATTTATCCCCGGATGCCATAGGGCTATTTAAATTATTACAGTCTAAACTCCCTTACAGGGATATCTTACTGGATAAGTATCAACAAACCGGGCTTGAAAAAGATAAGGTTATTTTAGCCAGCTGGTTAGAATATCAATATAAGGAAGGGCTGTTAAAGAAATTTAATTTCACTCTATTCAGTGAATTGGCTATCTCAATGATAATCTCGGACCTCCTTAGAAAGGGAGCACTTGGATTAACACTAACAGAAACAGATATTTCACCCAGAATTACTGCGATAATAAATTTACTTAAACCTGAATTAAGTAAAAAATAATACGTTATTATTTATGATGCGTTATTACTTTATAATAAAAAATAAAGTAGTAAAAAACAGAGCAGTAAAAAGTCAGGCGCTGAAATTGAAACCCCAAAGCAGCGCCTGATTTCTAAAATAACGATCCCATTAAAAATGCAGTTTTCAATTTTTGCTGCCTGTCATCGTAAACTCACCGGATGCCATCACTGTTTGCCGAAATTTTTCAAAGCCCGTTATTTTATGTAGCTGGTTAAGCATCTTACCTTGGTTAAAAATATTCAACAGCGCGTCAGAACACTCAGCAAAACAACCTCTGTCGATTCGGTTTATCGCAATTAAAAAAACAACATGAACACGTTCGTTTTTTCCCCAACGAATGCCTTTTGGGCTGATAACAACCGCGGCACCGGTTTTTATCGCATCCGGTTTAACGGAGTGAGGCAATGCCAGCATACCAAACGCGGTGGAAGAAGCATTCTCCCGTTCATAGACGCACTTAATAAAATCAGCGCCGACATACCCTTTCGTGTTCATCGCCTGACAAAGTGCATCAATAAGCTCATTTCTGTGCTGAAAACCCGGTTCAAACCAAAATAGCCCGTGTTCAAAAAACAGTTCAAAATTCCGTTGCAGTGTTTCTTTCTTCCGCCGGGCATTAACGGCATCAATTTTACCCATTAATTGCGCATATTTATTCCGCAATTGAAAAGGCGAAATATACACTGTTTCATATTGATAGTTGGCTGGCAGATTTATCGTGGTAATCAACAATTCACATGCCAGCCCTTCTAATTCAGCAGGCTGGGAAATAACTTTAATCACATAGAGCTCATTACCAAAATCGGTTAATAATTGATGATAGATTTTATCTTCGACACCTCTGAAACCGGGGCATAACAGTACGGCCTGCACTTTATTATCTTTAATTTTTTGCCGTTCAAATTCAGCACCGACATGCAGGGCAATAAAAGAAATTTCATCTTCATTTAATTTTTCACGCCATAATTTATTTAATTTCATAGAGATAAAAATGGCAATCTCAAATATCGTGCGACACTCTTTTTTTATTGTCTCCAACATCGGATTTTTAGCGGAAATTTTATGTGCCAGCCGGGTTTTTAACCCGGAAATATGCACAGAAAATAATGAAATAAAATCATGAGTTGATAAATCAATTGAATAATGTTCCTGTACAGAGGCCGCAATTTGTTTAGTCAATTGATCTAACCCGGTTTCCACACCATTACCCTGAAGATCTTTTCTCTTATGATTGAAATTCGCATTAATGCTTAATAACCGGTTGCAATAATGCCTTTCCTGTTCTGACAGCAATAAACCGAAATCATTTTGAAAATTATCACATAATTCATCAACCATTGATATTAATTGGGTGTTTCCATCAAAAATATCGTTATTATATAAATACCTGCTGTTTTTCAGTCTATTTATCAGAATTAAAAAGTGCAGAATAAGCTGGGTATATGAAAGATTATGATAAGAATAATTCCATTTATTGAATACCCGGCTGATAATAGCCGATACCCGGTCAACGTGTTGTCCGCCAAATATTCTCCCAAATATTTTCAGATCAATAAACTGATATTCTCTTTCTTCCATAATAATATGATAAATCAATTTCCTTAAATCCTGTTCATCACCTAATATTTCAATATGATGATTTCTGCATAAAAACCGGATATTAAATTGCTGGAATGAACCATTTATTTTATATATCAATGACTTTAATGTTGAGTCGCTGATATATAAATCAGCACTGAGATCATAGATATTATGACTTCGTTCAAATAACAAAATGGCTTTAATTAAAAAAGCAGCTCTTTCTTGAAAGGTTTTAGGGAAATAGTTATTAACCTGTTTATCATAATAGTGCTTTTGATCTATATTTGCATCAGGCGATAACGCATAACCTGCCTGACCCGATATAATGATTTTTTCATTATAAGCACTATTAATTTCCACAACATAATTCTTTATTGTTCTGGTCGATACATTTAAGACTTGAGATAATTTAATTGCCAATACCGGATTATGTTGATTCCGTAAATAATCTAATAATTCTTTCTGCTTAGACCTTAGCATTATAATCCCCTGTTAAATGAATAAATCAAACCTTTAATTTACTGTAATAACTAACTTTAAAAACAGAAATTTTCCCTCTTGAGGTGAAAACATATAATTGAATATTCAATTCAAATTGAAGATACTATTCCCTATAAACTGCAAATTGTCGTTAGCAATATTTCAATCTTGAAGAATAACGGATATAACTTATGCTAAGTTAGCTTCAAGATAGATATTTTATTTCTCCTTTTAGCGGGGAAATATAAGGGTTCAGTTTGTCTTGTGGATTGCAATTTGAAGTTCAACGAGTATATCTGTCAGAAAGCAAAAATCAATTATCAATAAGGTCATAAATATGAAAAATATATTTATCATGTTATGTTGTGGCGCAGGTATTTCCAGTGGCATGTTAGCCACCAAAACCAGAAACGCCGCCAAAAATAAAGCGCTACCGGTGACCGTCGAAGCCCGGAGTGAAAGTGAAGTTACCGAATATTTTTCCGTGATCGATATTCTGTTTCTTGGCCCTCATTATGCCTCCCAGCAAGAGCAATTCCAAAAACAAGCCGATAGGTACAATATTCCTGTCATTGTCGTGCCACACGCAATTTATGGAAAATTAGACGGTGACGCGTTACTGGAATTAGCCATTAATACATTAAATCCTATACATTAAAGAACTTCGCATTAAATGCTATACATTAAAGAACTTCACATTAAAGAACTTTATATAAAATCACTGTACATTTAATCATTAATGAAGTTCTTTACAACACTGAGGTTTTTTACTGAATTCGAATAATAATAAACAATGATAAAGGAGGTATACATGAAAGCATTTATGTCATGGTTATCTGACTCATTTTCACCCGCAGTGCAAAATTTTACTAATCGTCCGTGGGTCGCAGCTATTTCCGGCGCTATGAAAAATAATATTCCTTTTATTTTAGCGGGATCACTTATCTTTTTTTATAATGTCTTCCGGTCTTATTTGCCTTTTTTACCGAATCTTGGCCGAATTGCAGATTATTCTTTTGGCATGATCGGTTTAATTACCGCGTTTATGATAGCCAACCAGATGATGGAGAAACTTCGTCATTTTCGCTATACCTTAATTGCCGGGCTGACTGCCATTTGCGTTTATATGATATTTATCAAACCCGAATTTGCTGACGGTAATATGATTGTCAGCTTTGAACGGTTCGGCCCGGCAGGTATTTTATTAGGTATCGTGACCGGTCTGTTTGTTGCTTATCTTTTTCATCTGTATAGCAAAATAGGTTTTCTGAAAGAAAGCACACTGCCCGATTTTGTTGTCGGCTGGATACACGCCATTATTCCGATTCTGCTTTCTATCGGTGCAGGAACATTATTGGTGTTCTCCTTTGAAATTGATATTTTTTCCCGGCTACTTTCGCTTTTTTCACCGATTGCGGCATTCGGGCAAACATTGCCGGGATTTATTCTCATGGCATTAATTCCGGCGATTGCCATGTCGATGGGTATTTCGGTCTGGACATTTACCGGCCTGCAAATGCCTATCTTTATGCTCGGCATCAGTACCAATATCACGCTGGTCGCAGCAGGCCAGCCTGCGGTCAATATTGTCACCTATGAAACCATGTATACCGCCGCGTTAATTACGATGGGAGGAACAGGCGCAACGCTGGCACTGAATCTTTTGATGCTGTTTTCAAAATCCAGAGAGCTGAAAACGACAGGTTATATCTGCATCGGGCCTTCTTTCTTCAATATTAATGAGCCATTGGTATTTGGTACGCCTATTGTGCTTAATCCATTGTTGATGCTGCCTATGTGGATCAACGCGATCACCAGCCCCATTATTGTCTGGGTGTTCATGCGATCTGACTGGCTGAATATTCCGGCCAAAATGATTCAGGTAGGCCAAATACCGGCGCCGTTTTCCAGTGTCATGATCACGGAAGACTGGCGGGCAATTATCTGTTACCTCGTGTTAATGGCGGTATTTCTTATCACGTGGTATCCCTTCTTCAAGGTCTATGAGAAAAAGCGGATTGAAGAAGAAAATATTCTCGGAAATAACACACAGGCTGCGTAATTCAATTCACTGACCGTTATGGAAAAATTAACATGACTGATGAAAACGATATATTAATTCCTATTTCGATGAGCATTATTCTCGATGCAGGCAATGCCAGAGAAAAAAGTGAAAAAGCCATGCTGTATGCTCGTAATGGTGATTTTGATAATGCCCGGTTGTATATGGATAAAGCCCGAAAATTGATGCAGTCTGCTCATCAGGCACAGACTGAAGTTATTCAAAAGGAAACTCAGGGTGAGAATATTAATTTAAGCCTGCTATTTATTCATGCCCAAGATACCTTAATGACCATTCGTAGTGAATTAATTATGAAAGAAAAGATGATTGGTTTATATGAATTAGTTAATACGAGCAGTTCACATTAATTGCGATATATAGCAATCCAACTTGACGTTTAAAAATGAGGAAACCAAGATGCAAAAAAATAATATTTTATTTCCTGAAAACTTTCTTTGGGGTGCAGCGACCAGTGCTTATCAGGTTGAAGGCGCTGCAACCGAATATGGTAAGAAATTATCACAGCAGGATATTCTTAATAATAAATCTGGATTAGCGGATACTCATATTACCAGTGACCATTATCACCGTTTTCGGGAAGATGTGGCGTTAATGAAAGATCTGGGGCTGAAAGCCTATCGTTTTTCCATTGCTTGGTCACGTATTTTTCCTGATGGAATAGGAGAACCGAATAGTGAAGGTGTGGCATTTTATCATCATCTTATGGATGAATTATTGGAAAATGATATTACGCCGATTCCAACGCTTTATCATTATGATATGCCAATGGCACTGGTGGAAAAATATGATGGCTGGATTAACCGGCAAAGTGTGGATGATTTTTCCTATTACGCGCAATTTGTTATCAGAGAATATAGCAAGAAAGCCAAATATTGGCTGACGATCAATGAACAAAGTATTATCGTGCAATTCTGGACGAAAAAGTGCTTTATTCCTGAGCACTATCTCCATAATGAACAAATTAAATATCAGATTAATCACCATATGAATCTGGCTCATGCTATTGCCTGTAAATTCGTTCACCAATGGGTACCTGATGGTCAGGTTGGTGCTGCATTAGGCTATTCCGCTATTTATCCGTTAACCAGCAAGCCGGAAGATAATTTGGCGGCCCAAAATGCCAATGACTTACGCAATTATTATTTCACCGATATTTATTTGAAAGGGCAATATAATCAGGCCGCTTTAACCTATCTGAAGAATCACGGGCTGGCGCCAAATATCGCAGAGGGCGATATGGAATTAATTAAAGAAGGTTACTCTGATTTTCTGGCACTTAATTATTATTGCAGCCATACCGCTGCTGCCGCGCCCGTTAATGCACAAAGGCGAATGGATGGTTTTAACCCGACCGGAATTAAAGGGCAACTCGACGGTTATGAGATTCAGCCTGATTATTATCAGATCCATAAAAATCCACAACTGGATACGACCGATTGGGATTGGTCAATTGATCCACAGGGCCTTGAATATCTGCTGCGTGATTTATATACCCGTTATCAAAAGCCGCTGATGGTGACTGAAAATGGTTTCGGAGCCGATGATGTGCTGGAATCCGATGGTGCAATTCATGACGGTTATCGCATTGACTATCTGGCAAAGCACCTTCAGGCCATCAAACGGGCGATGGATTCAGGTGTTGAGGTGCTCTCCTACAATCCGTGGAGTTTTATGGATCTGTTATCCACTAGCAATGGTTACAAAAAACGCTATGGCTTTGTGTATGTCAATCGCACTGATGATGATATTCGTGATCTCTCGCGTTATAAAAAGGATTCATTTTATTGGTATCAAAATGTGATTCAGACACGCGGAGGCTCGTTATGACTGAATATTCTGTCGTCGTCACCGCGCCTTCGGGGCTGCATACCCGGCCTTCTGCTCAGCTGTGTCATTTAGCCAAAACTTACGCGGGTACGGTGGAAATTATCCGGGGCGATAAAAGCGCCAATCTGAAAAGCATGTTCAAAGTAATGTCGATGGGCATTAAAAATGGCATGGAAGTGATTATTCGGGTTGACGGCGAAAATGAAGAGGAAATGGCGAAATCCGTGGTCGAGCTGATTCGCAGTATTAAAGATTGAAGGCAGATCTTATAGATTGGAGTCTCTTATGTTCTCTTTTGATGAAATGGAAAAGACTGCGTGTCAAATTATTTCTCCGACACTTATTTCTCCAACATTTATTTCTTCAACATTCATTTCTTCAACACAATTAAATAAATATGTTCAATATGGTCATGTTGCTGCCGTTATTCTGAGTCAATCCGGGCATATTTATACCGGTATCAGCATTAATACCGCTTGTTCAATGGGATTCTGTGCAGAGCATGGTGCCATTGCCGATATGCTTAAACAGAGGGAAAGCCGGATAATGAAAGTCATTGCGGTGAATCAGCATGGCAATATTATTCCCCCCTGCGGTCGTTGCCGGGAGTTTATCAGCCAGATACATCGGGATAATATTCACGCTGAGGTAAAAGTGAATAAGGAATTAATTTTGCCGTTGGGTGAATTATTACCGTTTGATTGGAAAAACGTGTAACGTTATTTATTTTACCGGATTAGTTATATACCAGATTAAAGACTGCCCGATGTTATCATTCGGGCAGTTTTTATTATGCCGTTATCTTAACTTTTGGCTTCTACCGCTTCCATACCGACTAACCCCACTTTCAGATAACCGGCTTTGCGCAAAGAATCCATCACGCTCATCAACGTTTCGTAATTTACAGATTTATCCGCCTGAAAGAAAATGGTGGTTTCTTTGTTGGATTGCGTGGTCTGATCCAATACCGATGATAGTGTGTCACGGTCAACGGATTGATCACCAATGTAGAGCTGATGATCGGCTTTCACCGTTAAGAAAACCGGTTTCTCCGGCCGTGGCTGTGGTTTTGCGGTTGATGCCGGTAAATCGACTTTAATATCCACGGTCGCCAAAGGTGCGGCAACCATAAAGATGATCAGCAAGACCAGCATCACGTCGATAAATGGCGTGACGTTGATTTCGTGTAATTCGCCGCTATCGTCCAAGTCTTCATTAAGACGTATTGCCATAATTATTACCTTGTTTCTGCTTGTTCAGTTTTTCTGCCCGCTAAATCAAGATCACGACCGAGCAACAGAACTGCCTGTGCTGCCATATCTCCCACTTGCCCACGGTATGACGTAATCACACGGGCGAAAATGTTATAGATAACAACCGCAGGAATTGCCGCGACCAGACCCAGTGCGGTTGCCAGCAGTGCTTCTGCAATACCCGGAGCAACCACTGCCAGATTGGTGGTTTGTGAGTGAGCGATACCAATGAAGCTGTTCATGATACCCCAGACCGTGCCGAACAGACCGACAAACGGTGAAATTGCGCCGATAGTCGCCAGATAACCGTTGCCACGCCCCATATGACGGCTGATTGCCGCAACCGCACGCTCCATGCGGAATGAAGTACGATCTTTGGTGCCGTCTTTATCAGGGCTTTCGGCGGATAATTTACGTTCAGACTGCGCTTCATTCAATAACAAACGGCTGACGCTGTTTTTACCGAAATCGGCGGCGATTTTCATCGCGCTATCCAGATTAGGTGTATCAACCAGCGCCAGCTGTTCTTTGCGTAAACGGCGACGGGCCATTAACAGTTCAGTTCCTTTGGAGAAAAAGAGTGCCCATGTAATCACAGATGCGATCACCAAACCAGTCATGACGCTTTTTACCACAACATCCGCATTCTGAAACATTCCCCAGACCGACAAATCGGTTGCAAAACCGCTGGATTGATTTTCAGCACCACCTTCTGTGCCTCCGGCGGTTGCCGCTGGCGTAACGGATGTCACTGGTGCGGCAGCTTGGGTATCAGCCTGAGTAGCGGCCTTATCTCCTGACACGGTGGAGGCTGCTGATACGGCATTCGTCGTTACGGTATCGTTTGGTGCAGTATTCGTTGGTGCGGAATCAGCCCATGCTGAACCCACTAATCCAAAAGCCAATAGAATAGAAACTGTCAAATTACGCATCAGTTAGCCTTACTCTCTTTTTTATCAATTCTGTTACTTAGCAGTGAGTCGCACTTGCTAATCCTAATATGTGTTGAGCCATCGCTCACTTTCGCCCTGTTCGATGTACTTCATCGATGCGCTTCACTGCACGAGGGAAAAAATCGCTCTGAATAATATCAGACATTTAACGATTTGATAGTAATTATCATTATTATTTGAAAAAAAAATGCTATTGACCTGTTGTCTTGACTGTCGCTTATCAGCAGCACACCGCTGCATAGTCTGTTTTTCACGTAAATTGTCGCAAAAAACGCATGAAAATCGAGATTAATTGATTAATTACTTTAAATAAAAAAGGAAAACAAATTAAATTTGAGAAAAATATAGAAGCTTATGACACTGAAAAACAAGATTGTATTTGGGATAATTCATAATATTATGATTGTTAATTTAATCTGCCAGTGAAATAGTCGGATTAAAACATACAAAATAACCATTCCCTTTAAAGGAAATTAAAATGATTAAGAAGTTTATTTTTGTTTTACTGGTTTCATTATCTTCTGGGGTCTCTGCTTCTGATATATCTACTTCAGTGACTTGTTATACATCGGGTCATTATGATGGCAAAAAACCAATAAATATGAAACATGTTACGCTGAATTTAGAAAAAGACAATGCTGAACTGACTTATGTTAAATATGAAAAATCTGATAGTGCTATACCGATAGTTTTCGTTAAATATGAAGAAATCAAACGTTATCCCGGCTCTCCCATCGAGACAATGATATGGAATGAAATGATTGACGGAAAAGTTAATGGAATTTATACGTTTTTTTTAAAGTCAAGATCTGATGGCTTTGATGATTACTCTGAATTCTCATATAAAAATAATGAAAGCGGTAAACGAGTATATTTTTCGAGAATTAAAAAGGCTTATGATGAAAAAACAAATGATTGCATTTGGAAATAATTCACTAAACGTTAATTAATACTTAATCCGCCAACAGTTTGGCGGTTTTTAATATAAAAAACAACCATTCCCTTTAAAGGAAATTAAAATGATTAAGACGTTTATTTTTATTTTACTGGTTTCATTATCTTCTGGGGTCTCTGCTTCTGAATTTCACTCTTATTTTAGGTGCTTTACTTTACACGATAAAAAATCAATTAATATAAAATATGTAAATTTTTTTTCAACAAAAGATAAAGCTGATATTGGTTATGTTAAGTATGAAAAATCTGATATCGCTATACCACTTGTTTTTGTTAAAGATGATGAAATGTTAATTGATGATAGACCATCTATCTATACCATAGTATGGAGTGAAATAATTGATGGTAAAGTTAATGGAACTTATACAGTGATGTCACAAGGTACAAGATTCTTTGGTTTCACCTATACAAATAAAAAAAATAAATCGGTAGAATTTGAAGAAAACTGGGATGCCTATGACGAAGAAAAAGGTGATTGTATATGGAAATAATTCACTAAACGTTAATTAATACTTAATCCGCCAACAATTTGGCGGATTATCATAGGTTCGGGTAATTACTTTCTTTCGTCTTTACCTCTCATCTTGAATTTTCGTCAAGTTGTCAGAATTGCTCTATAAAAAATGTAAAAAATCTTTTAATTTGCTAAGCAATATTTGAGTGTTTGTCATTCATTGAGAGGAGAAGAGGCGATGGCAGAAAAGAAACTGGAGACCCGTCTGGTCAGTGCCGGAAGACGGCAAAAATTCACGCTAAATGCGATCAACCCTGTCATCCAGCGCGCTTCATCCATCATTTTTAATTCAGTTGCAGACTTACGGCACGCCATGAAAAACCGTGCCAACGGTGAATTATTCTATGGGCGTCGGGGCACATTGACGCATTTTGCGTTTCAGGAAGCGATGACCGAGCTGGAAGGTGGCGCCGGTTGTGCTTTGTATCCCTCCGGTACTGCCGCGATTACCCATAGTATTCTGGCATTTGTGGCAACCGGCGATCATATTTTGGTAACGGGTTCGGCTTATGAACCGACACAAGAGTTTTGCCAGCATGTGCTGAAAAAATTGGCCATTGCGACTGATTATTTTGATCCCCAGATTGGTACAGAAATTGCCACGCTAATTCAGCCAAATACCAAAGTGGTCTTTTTGGAATCCCCCGGTTCTCTCACGATGGAAGTTCAGGATATTCCGGCAATTGTGCACGCTATCCGGCAGGTCAATCCAGATATTGTCATTATGATCGATAATACTTGGGCGGCCGGCGTTCTCTTCAAGGCACTGGATTTTGGCATCGATATTTCTATCCAATCCGCCACCAAATATATTATCGGTCACTCAGATGGCATGTTAGGCACCGCTGTCGCCAATCAGCGATGTTGGGAAAAACTGCGGGAAGGGTCTTATCTGATGGGGCAAATCGCTGATCCTGATACCGTCTATGCGGCAAGCCGTGGGTTACATACGCTGGCTCTGCGTTTAAAACAACATGAAGAAAACAGTATTAAAATTGCCGAATGGTTATCCAAACGGCCTGAAGTCAGCGCGGTGTATCACCCTGCGTTGCCCTCCTGCCCCGGTCATGAGTATTTCAAACGTGATTTCACCGGTGCCTGCGGGCTGTTTTCTTTTCTCCTGAATACCCATCTGACTGCCGAACAGCTCGCTCATTATCTTGATAATTTCAAACATTTTAAAATGGCGTTTTCATGGGGCGGGTATGAATCGCTAATTTTAGGTATTCAGTCTGAATCACTCGTCGCGCTGCGTCGCTTCGACTTTCCGCCCAAAACAGGCACATTAATCCGTGTACATATTGGTCTGGAACACCCTCAGGATCTGATTGATGATTTAGACGCCGGTTTTGCCCGCATTGCCCGGTGATGCCCGGTTTTCCTCTCCGTTCCTTCTAATAGCAGTGGCTGTCTTATAATGTAGGCAGCCACGATGCTGCCCGAAATCCGTAGGCTATATACCGAATCAAATCAACTCATCTGGCATCATTTTGCGGTACACTGGGTGCAATATGTGCCATTTAGCTCATTTAATGCACAGAAATATTGTGCAAAATTCAAGCAAATTTACAGGATAAATGATGGAAACGTTAAGCGAGATCGTGCGTGCCCTGAGTCAGCATGATTTTACCCAACTCGCCAATCCCGATGTTATCTGGATTATCTACGGTGTTATTTTCACTACACTGGTGCTGGAAAACGGTTTTTTGCCCGCCGCATTTTTACCCGGCGATACGCTGCTGATCCTGACCGGTGCGTTGATCGCCAAAGGTGTCATGGCATTCATTCCCGCTGTCCTATTGATGACTATCGCGGCAAGCCTTGGATGTTGGCTGGGATATTTACAGGGACGCTGGCTGGGGCACACCCGTGTCGTCCAAAATTGGCTGAGTCACCTTCCGCTGCAATACCGCCAACGCGCGAATGTATTATTCGCCAAACACGGGCTGACCGCTCTGTTAATCGGGCGCTTTCTGGCTTTTATCCGTACTATTCTGCCCACTTTCGCGGGCATCTCTGGTTTAAACAGCAAAAGGTTTCAATTTTTTAACTGGTTAAGTGGCTTATTGTGGGTCATCATCATTGTGGGTTTAGGCTATATCTTGAACCAAATTCCTTACGTCAAGGCTCATCAGGATTTAGTCATGAATATTTTGATGATCTTGCCTGTCGTTTTGCTGGTCAGCGGGCTAACGGCTTCTCTAGTAATGTATTACCGTCATAAAAAGGCATCATCAAAAAAATAGAATTTTTTGAAGTTCTGAAGGAGGTAAGAATGGGTCAGCAAACCATTATCAAACTCGTTGATGGGAATCTCATGCCACAATTAGGACTGGGCGTTTGGCAGGCGAGTAATGAGCAGGTTGTTCATGCCATCCACACCGCATTAGAAGTGGGCTACCGTTCCATTGATACTGCGGCAATTTATCACAATGAGAAAGGAGTTGGAAAAGCAATACAAGCAAGCGATATTCCACGCGAAGAGATTTTTATCTCAACGAAGCTGTGGAATGACCGCCATCAGGATGCAAAAACGGCGTTACAGGAGAGTCTGGATAAGCTCAGGATGGATTACATCGATCTCTTTCTGATTCACTGGCCGGTTCCCCAACAGGATAAATATCTGGAAACATGGCAGCAGTTTATTGAGCTGAAAGAATCCGGCTTGGTGCGCAGTATCGGTGTATGTAATTTCCACATTGAACATTTACAGAAATTAATCTCAGAAACAGGCGTTGCGCCTGCCATTAATCAAATTGAGCTGCACCCGTTAATGCAACAACGACAATTACATTCATGGAATGCGACTCATAATATTACCACTGAATCCTGGAGCCCGTTGTCACACGGTGGCCAAGGTGTTTTTGATCATCCATTAATTGAAAGCCTGGCAATGAAATATGAAAAAACCCCGGCTCAAATCGTTATTCGCTGGCATCTTGATTGCGGCATGATTGCTATTCCTAAATCGGTGACGCCTTCCCGTATTAAAGAAAACTTTGATGTTTTTGATTTCAAATTGGAGAAAGACGACCTGACAGCAATGGCCGGATTAGATATTGGCAAACGTATCGGGCCTAATCCTGATACTTATAATCTGTTTATTCTCAGCTAAAGCTGGCTACGCCAAGTTGCCACAAATAAAGAGGCGACTTGAAAGACAACGGGTATATAAGTGTTTATATCTCCCCGCGGCGGCGGGGAGATAATTAAGACTCATCTTAAAAGGTGGTGGATATGAATAATTTTTTGGCTGCAAAACGGCCAATAATCCCGTAACGCATACTCCAGCCAAAAATATCTGATAAACTTAATTTCACATATTTCTTATAAAGAGGTCATTATGTGGAATCTATCTCCGCAAAGAGGCCAGATGCAATTCTTGGCTAATTTCATGTCTCCGATAGAAGCACGTATTGTTTTTGGCAGAATGTTATCAGAAGGTATCTGTGCTGAAATTATCGATGAAGAAGTGGTGTGGAATAATTATATGTGCTCTTCTGCATTTGGTGGGGTGAAATTACTGGTACACCATTTAGACCAAAAACGCGCTCAGGAAATACTTTCTGAAATTGATGATAACCGATATTTATTAGATGAAAAGCCAGACGATAAAAAATCGGTTACCAAATTTTCATCTTCAATATCATCAAACCGTCCACTTTCTGTATTAATTAATACTTTTTTAGTCCTGTTAATTTACCTAATAAGTAATATTGCGTTGCCTATAAAATTTGATGAGTCATCATAAAAACACATTTCAACTCTGCATGATTCCTGCTATCTGCTGTTATATCCGTCGTCTTTCGAGTTGCTTATTTGTTGGCTGCGCTCGCTCCAGTCGCATAGTTATTATTTAAAATATCTATCAATCTTATAAGAAATATCAATAATAAATCCGTTTACTATTCGTATATAAAGTGCAGTCTAGTCTTATGCACATCACTTTTAAACAGCAACAGGAGTGAATAATAAACCGTACCGAATAAGTAATTAGTTTGATTTAGTGATAATCGGTATAAATAATTTCATGATGGAACTTCCATCGAGCTAGGGCAAATGATAATGACTTACATAATAGTTTCCATGTTGATGCTGATTCCTTTTTTCTTTGCGGTCAAATGGTTTATGCTGTCACACCATGTCTACCATAATTTTTCCGGGATTATGCTGACGATATTGGCGATTGCATTTCATATGTATGTTTTCCGATTTGGTCATCCACCTCTGGTTTATTCAGGTTTTTCACAACATAACCTTATTTTTTACGGAGCTATTGGCGCTTCCTTATTACATTCGTTGATTTATTCCATCTGTTTTAGATTGTATTACGAAATTCACCCTCAAGATGAGAAACAATAAAACCAAACAGTGCGGCGATCTTTGTTAGTTTCCATCAGGCCGCACTGTTTTTCTCCTCTACCCGTCGTCTTTCACGTTGCCTCTTTTTTCTCATCTTCATCATCCGAAGCGGTATTCGCTGTCAGCAGGTAAGGCGATTGCTGCCAACGGCTGGGTGCCAGCTGGAGTAAGTTATGAGCCAAGATAAACCCTATCGCCAGCGCTAACAGCAGCATGATCCTGAGCAGGTTGGTGGTATTATCGACTTGCTTCGATTCCGTTGCCAGCTTGTGTGTATCCAGCGTCAGACGCAGAAAACCTTTCGGTTTATTCTTGCCCGGTATAGGGACGACTACCTGCTGATTAAAATAGCTGCCTGATTTTTTCCCATCCAACGCTAACCGTTCGCGAACAGAATTAGTCTCACCACTGCGGGCGATTTGCGTCCCGTTTTCCAGATAAACGCTGGCATCCAGAATGCGGCTTTTGTTGGTCAGATGATTAAGATTATCAAGAATCTTCTTATTATTAAGATCATTACCGCCATTTTCCATATAATCAGACAAACTGAATGCAACCTGTTTTGCCAGCGTATTGGCTAGATCCTCAAATTGATCAATATTTGCCTGTTGTTGCGAACGGCTAAAATAGGAAACGCCCTGCATCAGTGACGCCAGCAGCGCTATACAGATTAAAATAATCGCCGTTTTATGCAGGCGAAATTTCAGTTTTGCTTTACTCATGGATATCACTCATGGTTATTCACTCGACATTTGTCACACTTCATATTGCCAGATGAGGTAGTGACGGGATAGGGGGAGTGATAGGATAACTTGGAAAGAAGAACAATTTGAAAAGCATTTTTTGCCTGCCAAAATTACATGGAATTACAGGAGCCGACATTCATGTCTAACAATCTGGCCTATCGCTATTTACCCGATGAAATCCATAAATGGCCGGGATTACCGTTATCTCTCAGTGGGGATGAAGTCATGCCACTGGATTACCGGGCCGGGGACAGTGGCTGGTTACTCTATGGCCGCGATTTGAATAAACAGCATATCAGTAATTTTCAGCATCGTCTGGGCGTTGCCATTGTTGTGGTTTCTTCATGGCGTATTGATGACTATCAGGTTGTCCGTATCGCCGGCAGCCTCTCCTCACGGATCAAACGATTGGCAGATGAATGCCTTTTGGATGTCGTCCCGCTGGGGCAGATCCCCCGCCTGCGCGCTCCCGGATTATTGGTGATGGATATGGATTCAACCGCTATCCAGATTGAGTGCATTGATGAAATTGCCCGGTTGGCGGGCGTGGGTGAAAAAGTCGCCGAAATTACCGAACGGGCGATGCAGGGAGAGCTGGATTTCTCTGAAAGTTTACATCTGCGGGTCGCTCAACTGGCGGGAGCAGATGCCGCAATATTACAGCAGGTCATGGATACACTACCACTGACTCCCGGCCTGACCAGTCTGGTCCGCAAACTGCAATCTCTGGACTGGCATATTGCGATTGCCTCTGGCGGTTTTACTTTCTTTGCCGACAATCTCCGCCAGAAACTGCGCCTATTTGCCGCTGTTGCCAATCATCTCGAAATCAAAGATGGCAAACTGACAGGCAAAATCAAAGGGCCGATTGTTGATGCAAAACATAAAGCCACCACGTTGATACGGCTGGCAAAAGAGCTGGAGATCCCGCTCAGTCAGACTATCGCCATCGGTGACGGGGCCAACGATTTGAAAATGATCCGCAAGGCAGGGCTGGGCATTGCCTACCATGCGAAACCGAAAGTTTACGCTCATGCGAAAGTGGCAATTCGCCATGCGGATTTGATGGGCGTTCTGTGTGTTTTGAGCGGCGGTTTAAAACACGAAGAACGTTAATTTACAGCCAATCAGGGAGAATGTAGGGAGGTTATACAGTGGCAAAAGCGATCAAACGGGCGTTTGTCTGTAACGAATGTGGATCGGATTATCCCCGCTGGCAGGGGCAATGTACGGCGTGTCAGGCATGGAATACGATTACAGAGGTGCGTTTAGCCTCTGTTTCATCTTCTTCCCGCGCTGAGCGGTTCAGCGGTTATGCCGGCGATGCCGGCGTCAGCAAAGTACAAAAACTGTCTGAAATCAGTCTGGAAGAAGTGCCCCGTTTCTCCACCGGATTTAAAGAATTTGACCGTGTATTGGGTGGCGGAGTCGTCCCCGGCAGTGCCATTTTGATCGGGGGAAATCCGGGCGCAGGGAAAAGTACGCTGTTACTCCAGACCATGTGCCAGTTATCCGGACAGATGAAAACCTTATATGTCACCGGTGAGGAATCATTGCAGCAGGTGGCAATGCGGGCACATCGGCTCGGCCTGCCGACGGATAAACTGAATATGCTTTCGGAAACGAGCATTGAGCAGATTTGCCTGATTGCCGAGCAAGAGCAGCCGAAACTGATGGTCATTGACTCCATTCAGGTCATGCACATGGCGGATATCCAGTCTTCACCGGGCAGTGTGGCGCAGGTCAGAGAAACCGCCGCTTATCTGACCCGGTTTGCCAAAACCCGTGGCGTTGCGATTATCATGGTCGGTCATGTGACAAAAGATGGTTCTCTGGCCGGACCGAAGGTGCTTGAACACTGTATCGACTGTTCGGTCATGCTGGATGGGGAAGCCGATTCTCGTTTCCGAACTTTACGCAGCCATAAAAACCGTTTCGGTGCCGTCAATGAACTCGGCGTGTTCGCCATGACCGAACAGGGGCTAAGAGAAGTGAACAATCCTTCTGCGATTTTTTTAAGCCGGGGTGATGAGATCACGTCAGGCAGCTCCGTCATGATTGTCTGGGAAGGTACTCGCCCCTTACTGGTGGAAATTCAGGCGCTGGTGGATCACTCGATGATGTCCAATCCGCGCCGGGTCGCCGTAGGGCTTGAACAGAATCGGCTGGCAATTTTGTTGGCTATTTTGCATAAACACGGTGGTTTGCAAATGTCCGATCAGGATGTATTTGTGAATGTGGTCGGTGGCGTGAAAGTCACTGAAACCAGCGCTGACCTCGCCCTATTGCTCTCTTTGGTTTCCAGCTTCCGGGATCGCCCGTTACCCCGTGATTTAGTCGTATTTGGAGAAGTCGGGCTGGCAGGCGAAATCCGCCCTGTTCCCAGTGGTCAGGAACGTATCACCGAAGCGGCCAAACACGGTTTTAAGCGAGTCATTGTTCCCTTTGCCAATATGCCGAAAAAAGTCTTACCGGAAATGAAAGTCTTCGGCGTCAAAAAATTGGCGGATGCTTTGTCTGTCCTTGATGAGTTGGATGATTAACTCACTTGCTCCGGTTATATGTGCCGGGAATTTTCACCCAATGATGGTGATTCTGTTATCGAGAAAAATAACGATAAATTTTTAGTGTAATTCATTAATTATCTATTTTATTTATTCTGATATTAATCTATACCAATCCAACTTCAATGTTCAGTTTACAAAATCGGCAGTTTACAAAGCCGGCAGTTTACAAAACCATGTGAATGCTTATATCTCCCCGCTGTGTGGGGAGATATAAGATGCAATTTGCAAGAGACGGGTATAAAAATTTAATATCAATTAATTTTATTCTATTAACAGTGATTATTATCAGATGTTAACGTCTACCAATATTTGATATTACAAAATTTATTGTCAATAACCCAATAAACAGCCAATTTAGTTTTTACCTTTCACAATAAGCATGTTACGCTGTTTAGTATACTAAACATATGGACGAGGATCGTATGGGACAATTTGATTATTTAAAAGACGCGATTAAACAGGCCAATAATACATTACAACAAGTAGCCGATGCGAGCGGTATGACAAAAGGCTATTTAAGTCAACTCATTAACGGGAAAATAAGAAGCCCCAGCGCACAAAAACTGGCTTCTCTTCATCAATATTTAGGACTAGCGTACCCTATGGAAAAGAAAACAATTGGTGTTGTGTTTGGTAAGTTTTACCCATTACATACCGGACATATTTATTTGATCCAACGAGCATCCAGCCAAGTCGATGAATTACACGTTATTCTCTGTTACGACGAATTGCGGGATCGTGAATTATTTATCAATAGTTCAATGTGCCAACAGCCAACCGTCAGCGATCGGCTAAGATGGCTGTTACAAACGTTTAAATATCAAAAAAATATCCATATCCATGCTTTTAATGAACAGGGAATGGAACCTTACCCGCACGGCTGGGAAGCCTGGAGCCAGAGTGCTAAATCATTTATGGCCACAAAAAATATTCACCCCGACACGATTTATTCCAGCGAGATGCAGGATGTGCCGCGCTATAAAGAATACTTTGGCGTTGAAACGAGGCTTGTCGATCCGCAGCGTTCATTTATGAATATCAGCGGAAGCCAGATACGGCAAGCGCCTTTTCGCTATTGGGAGTATATTCCGACAGAAGTGAAGCCTTTCTTTGTGCGTACTGTTGCTATTCTTGGTGGTGAATCAAGTGGTAAGTCTACGCTGGTCAATAAACTGGCAAATATGTTTAATACCACCAGCGCATGGGAATATGGGCGCGAATATGTTTTCTCCCATTTGGGCGGAGATGAAATGGCGCTGCAATACTCTGATTACGATAAAATAGCTTTGGGTCATGCTCAATATATTGATTTTGCCGTTAAATATGCCAATAAGGTCACTTTTATTGATACGGATTTTGTCACAACACAAGCATTTTGTAATCGCTATGAAGGAAGAGAACATCCTTTTGTACAGGCCATGATTGATGAATATCGTTTTGATCTGGTGGTCCTATTAGAAAATAACACCCCTTGGGTGGCTGACGGCTTGAGAAGCCTTGGCAGTGAACAGGATCGAAAAGCATTTCAGCAACTGCTTAAAGATACTTTGGAGAAAAATAACATTAATTATGTGTGTGTTGATTCACCGGACTATGACCAGCGTTTTCTACAATGCGTTGAACTGGTTCAGGAAATGTTAATGGCCTAGGCTATATCCGCCGTCTTTCAAGTTGCAGTTTGGGTACAATGCTCAGGCAGCAACTTGTTGTTGTTAAATGATAGGCGTAACTGTTTCTATTAGTGATTTTTCAAAAAAGTAACAAAATAAGTTGCGATAATAACAATTTTTGATGCCTCTGTTTTATCGTTTAAGCTTGAATTATAGGAAAATAAGTCATTTAATTAACGAACAATTTTATTTTAAATAAAATTCATTTTATCAAAAATACCCATACATTCACTAGGTAAATTTTATTAAATATGGAGGTAATGTAAAAACATTATTTTTTATATGAGTAAAATGACTTTTTTCCTTATTATAAAACCGGAATAAAAACAGAACAACTTATACCTTTTTATTTTAATTATTTTTATAAGGTATAATTTTATTCTAAGACTAAGAAATATCTCATTTATTATATAATAATCGTAAACAATAATTGACATAATTTTAGTATATTACCAACGAGATGTTTCGCATGTTAACTATTTTAATTTACACAATTATCTATTGATATTAATAGTATGTAAATAAATTTAGATAGCATATTTTAAGGAAAAAGCTTTAACTTTTTAACCTAATTGTGTTGAGAATATGAACTTAAATCAATTTAAATCGATTGAAGTTATCAATATTTCATATGGTTTAACTGCTAATACAGTTAATTATGAAATGATTTCAGACATCACGTTTTCTATTATACCAGGTGAAATTACTTTGATAACAGGGCCGGAAGCATCGACTAATAGCACATTGCTATCGATTGCTTCAGGTATGTTACAACCAGATCAAGGAGATGTATTCATCAATAATAACAAGTTGAAACTAATGAGTGATGCCGAGCTGGATCAGTTTCATCAGCAAAGTAGTGGGTTCATTTTCCAGAGTTTTAACTTATCCAATGAACTTACGCTGTTAGATAACTTGTTATTGTCCAACTCTTACGGGCTGTCTCTTTCTCGTGAGTATGCAGTAAAAATTGCTCAAAAATCGTTAGATATTGTGAAGTTAGGTGATAAGAGCCGTTACTATCCGGGGGAACTGTCTGAAAACGAAAGACAACGCGCCGCGATGGCAAAAGCAATCGTAAGAAGGCCTGAGTATCTGTTTGCCGATGAGCCAACACGCCATTTAACGCCTCAGGAGATAAAAATGTTTATCGATATCTTCAAGTTTATCGCTCATGAGCAGAATGGAACGGTTGTAATTTCCTCTCAGGATAGACGCCTGATTCAATATGCTGACAGCATGATTACGCTGGAAGGAGGGAGAATCATGAAGACTTATGAATCCTACCGGGAACGCAGAGTTATGGCATAGTAGCCTAATGATGGTATAGCAGCGAAACGTTTCTTCAACGGCCTGATAACAGGCCGTTTCTTTGATACAAGCAATGTTCTAGACAATGTTTTAAACAATGTTCCAAAAATTATTTGCTGATCTTTTTATATTTAATGCGATGTGGTTCCAGCGCATCAGCGCCCAGTGTCCGTTTCTTGTATTCTTCGTATTCGCTGAAGTTTCCTTCGAAGAAAGCCACTTTGCCTTCATCCTGATAATCGATGATATGAGTTGCAATACGGTCAAGGAACCAACGATCATGGGAAATCACCATCGCACAACCTGGGAATTCCAACAACGCATTTTCCAGCGCACGTAATGTCTCGATATCCAGATCATTGGTCGGCTCGTCCAACAGCAACATGTTGCCGCCGACTTGCAGCAGTTTCGCTAAGTGCAGGCGACCACGCTCACCACCTGATAACTCGCCAACACGTTTGCCCTGATCGACGCCTTTAAAGTTAAAGCGCCCAACATAAGCACGGCTTGGGATCTCAAAATTGCCGATCCGCATAATATCCTGCCCACCGGACACTTCTTCCCACACCGTTTTCTTGTCATCCATGCTATCGCGGAACTGATCCACCGAAGCCAGCGTGACCGTTTCACCCAACGTAATCGCACCGGAATCAGGGTATTCCTGACCAGACAACATACGGAACAAGGTTGATTTACCCGCACCGTTCGGCCCGATGATGCCGACAATCGCCCCTTTCGGCAGAGAGAAACTCAGGTTGTCGATCAACACCCGATCGCCATAGGCTTTGGTCAGATCGGTGACTTCCAGTACTTTATCTCCCAGACGTGGCCCCGGCGGAATGAACAATTCACTGGTTTCATTACGTTTCTGATACTCAACATTGTTAAGTTCTTCAAAACGAGCCAGACGTGCCTTACCTTTGGCCTGACGTCCTTTTGGATTCTGGCGAACCCACTCCAGTTCTTTTTCGATAGATTTACGGCGGGCCGCTTCTGATGCCGCTTCCTGTGCCAGACGAGCGTCTTTTTGCTCCAGCCATGAAGAGTAGTTACCTTCCCACGGAATACCTTCACCGCGATCAAGCTCCAGAATCCAGCCAGCCACATTATCCAGAAAGTAACGGTCGTGGGTAATGGCGACGACTGTACCTTCGTAATCGTGCAGGAAGCGTTCCAACCACGCTACAGATTCAGCATCAAGGTGGTTAGTCGGTTCGTCGAGCAACAGCATGTCTGGTTTTTCCAGCAGCAGACGGCAAATCGCAACACGGCGGCGCTCACCCCCGGACAGATGTTCAATTTTGGCATCCCATGCTGGCAGGCGCAGGGCATCGGCGGCCCGCTCAAGTTGGTTATCCAGATTATGCCCGTCATGGGATTGAATAATCGCTTCCAGTTCACCCTGTTCTTTTGCCAGTTTGTCAAAGTCCGCATCAGGATCGGCATACGCAGCATAGACTTCATCAAGGCGTGTCAGGGCATTTTTAACTTCGCTGACAGCTTCTTCCACTGCTTCACGAACTGTGTGTTCAAGATTGAGTTTCGGTTCCTGTGGCAAATAGCCGATTTTAATGCCCGGTTGTGGGCGCGCTTCGCCCTCAATATCTTTATCGATACCGGCCATGATCCGCAGTAATGTTGATTTACCCGCACCATTCAAACCAAGAACGCCAATTTTTGCTCCTGGGAAAAAACTCAGAGAAATATTTTTCAGGATATGCCTTTTCGGGGGAACAATTTTTCCAACCCGGTGCATACTATAAACATATTGAGCCAATGTAATGTACCTTTTTGATAATTAATGGGTATTTGTTGTCCTGCTGAGACTTTGTTCACTAGTGCAAGCACCCGGCAGACGACAAAATTCTTCCCTGCTTAATGGATCGGTATTGTACGGTTTCTTTTTTATTTGCCAACTGAGGATGTTGGATCTTGTTTAAGCAGAAGATTAAATGGCCGGATATTCTGAAAGTAGTTCGCGAGCGTCCAATCCTCATTATTCACGCTGATGCTACGGTGTTGAGTCATACTCCTTAGATAGCATAAGTTTCATTATCATATAAATAAAATACAAAAAGATATAAATTTCTTCGCCAACCCCATCAATTGGCAGGCTCATCATTATGAACAATGGCAACAATATTATTATAATGATATTCATCAAGATATCGTTCGTTATCGGTCAATTTTCGGAGGAGTATGTGACTTTAAATAAATGGCGGCATTTTATTCTGGTTGTTAGCCTGACTTCTGTTTTTGGCATAGCACATGCTGATTCTCTGGAAGCCCAGCGTGAGCGGTATCAGGCAATAAAACTCGCATGGGATGCGAATAATATGAATGAAGTTGAACGGTTGATGCCGACCTTAAAGGATTACCCTCTCTATCCTTACCTTGAGTATCGCCAATTAGTTCATAACCTGAAAATCGTTTCACCCCAACAGGTCAGGCAATTTATTGATACTTATCCAACGCTGCCACCCACACGCTCCCTGTCATCCCGCTATATTAACGTTCTGGCAAGTGATGAAAATTGGTCCGGTATTTTGAAATTCAGCCCGAATGAACCCAATACGATGGCTGCACGCTGTAATTATTATTTTGCCAAGTGGGTAGACGGAGACCCAAAAGCCGCCTGGGACGGCGCCCGGAAAATTTGGTTACATGGCAGTACGTTGCCTGATGCCTGCAATGATTTATTGGGTGCCTGGGAACGTTCCGGGCATTTATCCGCCAATTTGATATTGCAGCGTACCGAACTGGCAGTGAAAGAAAAAAATACGACTCTCGTTAATTATCTTGTCAAACAATTGCCGTTGGATTATCAGTCGATGAAGAGTGATATCCTGAAATTACAGGATAATCCTGCCTCTGTTGAACAGTTTGCTGAAGTCACAAAACCAATGGATTTCACTCGCTTTATGGTGACTAACGCCTTTTCCTCTTTTGCCCGCAAAAATGCTGAACAAGCCAGGCTCAGCATTCCAGCCATTGTGCGGATGCAAAAAATGAATGGCGTAGAGCAGCAAAAACTGGGCGATATCGTTGCTGGTCAGCTTATGGGAAGTGTCACTCCTGAACAGGCAATCTGGCGGGATAATATCATTCGGAAATCACACGCCAGTTCCCTGATTGAACGACGCATTCGTCTGGCTTTACGAACTGCTGATGAAAAAGGCGTCGCAGAATGGCTGGCTTTATTACCCCGCGATATTCTGCAAAAAGATGAATGGCAATATTGGCGTGCCATTATCCTGTTGAATAAAGGCCAGAAAGCGCAAGGTGATGCCATATTACGCCAGTTAATGGAAAAACGGGGCTTTTACCCAATGGTGGCAGCGCAAAAATTACATGCGGATTATCCAATCGTCCTCAATAAAGCGGAAAAACCGGATGCCGCCATTGCAAATTGGCCGCAGATCCAGCGGATCCGTGAATTAATTTATTGGCAGATGGATAATCAGGCACGGTCAGAATGGGTTAACTTAGTTGCTTCACAAAACAGCACGAAACAAGAACAACTGGCTCGTTACGCTTTCGAGCAAAATTGGCATTCACTCAGTGTTCAAGCCACCATCATAGGCAAGCTGTGGGATCATCTCGAAGAACGTTTTCCTTTAGCCTGGAAAAATGAGTTTCAGCACTTCACTGCCAATAAAGACATTTCACAAAGTTATGCGATGGCGATTGCCCGGCAGGAAAGTGCGTGGGATCCACAAGCGCTTTCTGTAAAAGGTGCCAGCGGATTAATGCAGCTGATGCCAGCAACGGCAGCGGATACCGCCAAGAAACAAAAAGTTGATGATTATGTCAGCAGCAGCCAGTTAATGTCTCCGAATATGAATATCAAATTAGGGACTCACTATCTGAATATGATTTATCTGGATTTTAACAAGAATCGTATTCTTGCCAGTGCCGCTTACAATGCAGGTCCTAGAAATGTCGAGCGTTGGTTAGCGGAGAGTGAAGGGAAAATTAATGCCATTGCGTTTATCGAAAGTATTCCTTTTCCCGAAACCCGCTCTTATGTCAAGAATGTTCTGGCTTATGACGTGTTCTACCATAATTTTATGGGCGAGCTGTCCAATGTGCTGACTGATGCGGAATGGCAAAAGCGTTATTAATTTTTTTATCACTCCCGCCCTGTGAATTTCAGCTTGCAGCGGCTGGGGCGAACTCAGCCAACAAAGAGGAAATTTGAAAGGTGGCGGGTATATGATATTATTTTGTACTAGTTAAATAGTATGGTTATGATTATGACTCAACCTCATTTGATTGATCCGGCGCTTTCGCCGGAGGATGGCGATAATTGGTTCGCTTTCGTGGAATTATTGCAAACTGCATTTGAACAAAATTTGCAACATCAGATTTTACAGCTATTATTGACGCCTGATGAACGCACTGCGTTATCAACCCGCGTTCGGATTATTCAGGAATTAATGCGTGGGCAAATGAGCCAGCGCGAGCTGAAAAATGAACTTAGTGTTGGTATTGCTACCATTACTCGCGGTTCAAATAGTTTGAAATCAGCGCCAGTCCACGTAAAAGAGTGGCTGGAAACGCAGTTATTAAAGTAAATCGCTTGAGCTCAGCCGATTGAAGCCAATCGATCGAAGCCAATGAGTGATGCTAAAACAGAGGCCATGTCATCATGGCCTCCGGTTTTTCTTATCAAGATAGATTATTAAGACGTTATTAAGGTTGATTGTTCAATTCTTTATAAATCTCATGATGAATAGGAACAAGAGCCAGTATAAGTGCCTGATGGTAAACACTGGTGCGAGTCAGAATGCCGTTGGTAAAGAAACCAATTGCACCGCCTTTCTGCTTGATATTATCAACACCAGTCAGGTAAGCCATTTCGTGACCAAGCTCGCGCCCTTCACGAATACCTTCCAACACCTTTTCAGGCAGCATCAGGCTGGCAGAACGCGATTCACCCCGAATTTGTTGGTGCTCAATAACCATCCAGGCAAATGTCATATCATCTTCGATTCCGGCTTCAACACCGACCCAAAAATCGGCTTCCGGCCGAACCTGACGAGCTGCCATAACCCGATAACGAGCACCAGTACGAGTTTCGGTATTACCTATTGGCTGTTGAGGGACACTACTGTCTACATTGACATCTTCTATGCGGTATGTGCCCGGACCAAAAACATCATCAAATGCAAGGCTAATCGCTTTTATTTTCGCAGGGTTAGTTGTTGCAGCAATAACATGATACATAATAAATAAGTAATCCTTTGAACTATTTCACGATGCAGTATAACGGAAAATAAATATGTTACAGGTATATCTTGTTCGTCATGGCGAAACCGAATGGAACTTGGCTCGTCGTATTCAAGGGCAATCTGACAGCCCTCTGACTGAAGTTGGGCAACATCAGGCACACTTGGTAGCACAAAGAGTAAAATCAGAGAACATTACACATGTTATCACCAGTGACCTTGGTAGAACACGCCAAACCGCAGAAATCATCGCCGAAGCCTGTGGTTGTGAAGTGATATTAGAGCCCCGCTTGCGGGAAATACACATGGGTGTTTTGGAAAACCGTGAGCTGGATTCCCTGAATCAAGAAGAGGAAATCTGGCGCAAGAGTCTGGTGGATGGTACACCAAATGGGCGGATACCGAAAGGCGAATCCATGAATGAGTTATCTATTCGTATGCGCGCCGCGCTGGAAAGCTGCCTTGATCTTCCGGCAGGAAGCCGTCCTTTGCTAGTGAGTCATGGCATGGCATTGGTCAGCCTGCTTAACACGATTCTAGGCTTACCGGCTAATACTGAGCGTCGTTTGCGGCTGAGAAATTGCTCTATCTCAAGAGTGGATTACCAAAACAGCCCTTGGCTGGCCTCTGGCTGGATTATCGAAACAGCGGGCGATATCTCACACCTGAATATGCCCGCCTTAGATGAATTAAACTAACGCACGATTGGGATGAGATACTCAAATTCCACAATGTGTTTTTGAGTCTCATCCTTATCTTTTTTCCAGTCAAGATTGGTCAGGTAGTATCGCTCGACATCGTATCCTTTTCGGCGCGTGATATTTAATTGAGGTAAATAGACCGTATAAATATTGCAGAGAAATTCATAGAGCCCCTCTTCGCCTTCGCCAGAATAACTGAACGAAATATACTCACCTCCGGGCAAGAGAACCGGTTGATTGCCTTTCGTATCAAAAGTCGCATACTCCGGCTCAACGGCAGTCGTGTAGAAAACCGTCTGTTCATCTTCATGTTCTGTGCTGATAGAGGAATGATACAGCCCATACAACTGAGGAGGTAACGATTCAGCCTGTTGCAGATAGCAAAGCCAAAAATTATTGCGCATTTCCGTACAGGAATTCGACCATTGTTCCAATGTATAGGTACAGGTATGTTCAGTTCCAATCAGAAGCTGATCTTCTAAAGTGACATATTTGTATTCAGTCAACGGCTTGCTATCCAAGATAATCGGAGGGCAAATTCCGGTGGCGCACCACTCTTCATCCCGGCGATAAGAGGCCGGAGTCCGACTGAACTGTTTTTTGAACGCTCTGGTGAAGGTTTGTTGAGAATCGAAACGATATTGTAGGGCAATATCCAGAATGGGACGACTCGTTAAACGCAATGCAACAGCGGCCTTGGATAATCGTCTGGCCCGGATGTAAGAACCAATGGCCTGACCGGTGACATCCTTGAACATGCGTTGTAAGTGCCACTTAGAGTAACCTGCTTTTGCTGCAACATTATCGAGGGACAGTGGGCGATCCAGATTATTATCCAGCCAATGCAGCAAATCTCGAATGATGTTGGTTTGATCCATACATCTCCCTTAATTCATTAAGACAAAAAGAAAACTATTCAACTGTAAAACAGCCGATTATTGCGAAAAACAAAGAAATGTCTTTCATTATTAGAATGTCATAGAGATTGATTGATACTTAACATCTACCTACCCGTCGTCTTTCGAGTTACCCCTTGGTTGGCTGCGATATCACTCGAAATCCATAGGGTAACTTTCCAAACGCTATTCTCAAACACCAAGACGGTTTTAACTACCTAACTGTTCACTTCATCAGGCATACAGTAGTTTTCACAACAGATCAAATGCAAGCATCAAATTAAGCAAGAAAAATCTTGGAATAAGCTAATGGCAAAGCTGTTTGTTTGTCAAGTTTAGCTTTAGAATCCTGCCGCAATGAAGGTCGGGAAAAATCATTAGATAACTTCCATCTATCAATTTATATTGATGGGTGGATGGTTGTTATCAGATGTAGGCCATAAAAGTTTCTCAAAGATTGTTCGTTTGTCGAACAACAAAAATGAAATCACCTGTAAAACAGACTTAAAATTTACACCCTACTCATTTTGAATGTATGGGCGGCTATAATGCCATGTTTTTCTGTATAGATACATCAACTATATAAATGACTTACAAAAACACATTGACACACATCATAAATCGATGCTAGATACTTAAACTGGTTTTATTAGATAAGAATGGATTAAATATGGTAAAAATTAAAAAAATAGCAATAGCTTTTGCTTTTCTCTGTTCTCCATCTATTTTGCATGCAGAGGAGATAGGTTCTGTCGATACGGTGTTCAAATTTTTCGGTCCGGATAATAAAATTGTGATCGAAGCCTTTGATGACCCTGACGTGAAAAATATCACCTGCTATCTAAGCAGGGCCAAAACAGGCGGTATCAAAGGAGGCTTAGGTTTAGCGGAAGATACTTCAGATGCGGCGCTCTCCTGCCAGCAGGTCGGGCCAATTGCGCTAACAGAACAGATCCAAAAGTCACCGAAAAAAGGGCAGCTTGTTTTCCAGAAAAGAACGTCTATCGTGTTCAAAAAACTTCAGGTAGTCCGTTTTTATGACCCGAAACGTAATGCACTCATCTACTTAACCTACTCTGACAAAGTTATTGACGGCTCACCGAAAAATGCCATCAGCGCCGTACCGATCATGCCGTGGAAGTAGTCATTTATTTAAAATGACAGCTGAAATGACAGTTAAAATCGCGGAAATAAAAAGCCCTGAGTTCATCAAAAACTCAGGGCTTTTTTCAAATAACGTATGTTAAAAAATGATACGGTTTAGTCTTCCAGATCACCGCAGAAGCGATAACCTTCACCATGAATGGTCGCGATAATTTCCGGTGTATCCGATGTAGATTCAAAATGCTTACGAATACGGCGAATAGTCACATCAACAGTACGATCATGAGGTTTCAGTTCACGCCCGGTCATTTTTTTCAGCAAATCTGCACGAGTCTGGATTTTCCCCGGATTCTCACAGAAATGGAGCATGGCACGAAACTCACTGCGTGGCAGCTTATACTGATCTCCCATCGGGCTAACCAAAGAACGGCTATTGATATCTAATTCCCAACCATTGAACTTATAGCTTTCCACCTGACGGCGCTCTTCACCCAAGTGGCTCAGATTCATCGTACGGGAGAGCAGATTCCGCGCACGGATCGTTAATTCCCGTGGATTGAAAGGCTTGGTGATGTAGTCATCAGCACCAATTTCAAGCCCAAGTATTTTATCCACCTCATTGTCACGCCCTGTTAAAAACATCAGGGCAACATTTGCCTGTTCACGTAATTCGCGGGCAAGAAGTAACCCATTTTTGCCTGGCAGATTGATATCCATAATGACTAAGTTAATATCGTTATCTGACAAAATATTGTGCATTTCGGAGCCATCATTGGCTTCATAAACAACATACCCTTCCGCTTCAAAAATGCTCTTCAGGGTATTGCGTGTGACAATTTCGTCTTCAACAATCAAAATGTGCGGGGTTTGCATAGTCGCTACCTAAAATCGCTAAAAAATAGAACCTATATGACATAAGTTTTTATTATTAAAAGAAAACAACTTAACCTTGCTCTGAATCACAGAAGACGCAGCTCATGCCTGAAATAACTTATGTCTGAAATAAATCAGGCTGAAATAAATGATGTTGATATGCTTTACGTTAAACGTACTCGTTGCTTCCCTCTGAGGGCGCATACCCGAAAAAAACCAACCTGAACAGGGGGCTATATTAAGTCTATTAACAGCAATATAACAGCGGGTAATGCACTTGCCCTCTAAAAAAACCAACTTTTGTTGATACATATCAAAATCAATTGTAGCACGTTAACATTATTTGTAATTGTTAATTTTAAATTAATACTCTTGTTATCAAACTGATAAATTATTGTTATCGAAACTATCTTGCCTGAGATAACCGACAAGATTGCTCCAACATAGAAATACAAAAATCAGCGTGTTTTATCATAAAGATGAAATAATTACAAAATATGTTTTATATAAAATTAAATGCTGATTAAAATCTTTAACACCAGATAATGACTCATTTATTCCCCCCTTTTTTGAACACTTGCAGTATGCAGAATGCTGCTTTTTTCTGCTGAAATTTTAAAATTTGTTTGACTTCAAACACGATATCCTTTAACCAATATAGGTCGAATTGAATAACAAGACAGACAGGAAACTATGCACGCTATCAGCCTGAAAGCGATCGATCTGAAAAAAATGATGACAGACAACATCATCGCTACAACAACCATTACGATTACCACCGGAACTACAGGTTACGGTGCGGGCTGACGCGTGTAGGTGAAAGAATAAAAAGCCCGTATCCCACAAGATACGGGCTTTTTTTTGAGCTTTTTTAACGGAAGGTTTTAACAAACAGTTTTAACAGAAGGTCAGGAGAAAAATGCCAATGCGAGTACTAAAATTTGGGGGCACCTCAGTCGCAAATTACCAACGCGTACTGAGTGTGGTTGATATCGCTGAAAATGAACTATCTCTTGGGCAGGTAGCTCTGGTTCTTTCTGCTCCCGCGAAAATAACGAACCATCTGGTGGCAATGATCGCCAAGACGGTTGCCGGGCAGGATATTGTTTCCAACATGAGCGATACCACCCAAATCTTTACTGATTTGCTGTCAGGCTTAAGAGAACACCAGCCAAATTTCGATTTCGAACATCTGAAAGGTGTTATGGAGCATGAGCTTGCTTACCTGAAACAGACGCTGCACGGTATTTCCTTGTTAAAACAGTGCCCGGACAGCATTAACGCCGCGCTGATTTGCTGCGGTGAAAAACTCTCCATTGCCATTATGTCTGCGGTTCTGCAAGCCCGTGGGCATAAAGTTTCTGTGATCGATCCGGTTAAAAACCTACTTGCCTACGGGCATTATCTCGAATCGACCGTTGATATCCATGAATCCTCCAGACGCATTGCTGCCCTGAATATTCCCGCTGACCATATTATCCTGATGGCAGGTTTTACCGCAGGCAATGATAACGGTGAACTGGTGGTGTTGGGGCGTAATGGTTCCGATTACTCCGCAGCGGTATTGGCCGCCTGTTTACGTGCGGATTGCTGCGAAATCTGGACAGATGTGGATGGTGTTTATACCTGTGACCCACGTTCCGTTTCCGATGCCCGGCTGCTGAAAAGCCTGTCATATCAGGAAGCGATGGAGCTTTCTTATTTCGGCGCTAAAGTGCTTCACCCGCGCACAATTGCACCTATCGCCCAGTTTCAGATCCCCTGTCTGATTAAAAACACCGCCAATCCTGATGCGCCGGGCACGTTTATTGGCAATGAAAAGGCTCTTGAAAATGAAAAGAGCGGCCATGCGCAACAAAACGAAAACATGCCAATTAAAGGCATCACCAACCTGAATAATATGGCGATGATCAACGTTTCAGGCCCCGGCATGAAAGGGATGGTGGGAATGGCGGCGCGGGTTTTTGCCGTGATGTCCCGTGCTGGCATTTCGGTTGTTTTGATTACCCAGTCTTCATCGGAATACAGCATCAGCTTCTGTGTACCGCAAACAGAACTGAACCGGGCGCAAAAAGCACTGACAGACGAGTTTTATCTGGAGCTGAAAGAGGGCGCGCTCGATCCTATCGATGTCATCGATAATCTGGCCATCATTTCTGTCGTCGGCGATGGAATGCGGACTCAGCGCGGCATTTCGGCCAGCTTTTTCTCCGCACTGACCCGCGCCAATATCAACATTGTCGCCATTGCTCAGGGTTCTTCTGAACGCTCCATTTCTGCGGTGATTGACAACGATACTGCCACCACCGCCGTCCGTCTCTGCCACCAGATGCTGTTTAACACCGCTCAAGTGGTTGAAGTCTTCGTGGTCGGTGTCGGTGGCGTGGGCAGTGCGTTGATTGAACAAATTCGTCGCCAGCAACAGTGGCTCAAACAAAAACACATTGACCTGCGCGTCTGTGGCATTGCTAACTCCAAAGCGATGTTGACCAACATGCAGGGTATTTGTCTGGATAACTGGCAGCAGGAATTATCAAAAGCGTCTGAAACCTTCAGCCTGAGCCGCCTTATCCGCCTCGAAAAAGAGTATCATCTGCTCAATCCGGTGATTGTGGATTGCACCTCCAGCCAGTCCATTGCGGAACAATACGCCAGTTTTCTGCGTGATGGTTTCAACGTTGTCACACCGAATAAAAAAGCCAATACGCTCTCAATGGCCTACTATCGTGAAACCCGTCAGGCGGCCGGAAAATCAAAACGCAAATTCCTGTACGATACCAACGTTGGCGCCGGATTACCGGTGATCGAAAACTTACAGAATTTGCTGAATGCCGGTGATGAATTGGACCAGTTCAGTGGCATCCTGTCAGGCTCACTGTCTTATATCTTCGGCATGTTGGATGAAGGCATGACGCTTTCGCAGGCCACGCTATTGGCGAAAGAAAAAGGCTTTACCGAACCTGATCCACGTGACGATCTCTCCGGCATGGATGTGGCGCGTAAACTGTTAATTCTGGCACGTGAATCGGGTTATGCACTGGAGCTGGAAGACATTCAGGTTGAACCGGTTTTACCGACATCCTTTGATGCCAACGGTGATGTGGACAATTTCCTGCACCGTCTGCCACAACTGGATCAGGCATTCAGCCAGCGTGTTGCCGATGCCGCCGGGCAAGGGAAAGTATTGCGCTATGTTGGCGTGATTGAACAAGGCTGTTGTAAGGTGAAAATTGCCGCTGTTGATAGTAATGACCCACTTTATAAAGTCAAAAACGGCGAAAACGCACTGGCTTTCTATACCCGCTATTATCAACCGATTCCGTTGGTACTGCGTGGTTACGGTGCAGGCAATGATGTTACAGCTGCCGGGGTTTTTGCTGATATATTACGCACTTTGTCATGGAAATTGGGGGTTTAATGGAAGTCAGGGTTTATGCACCTGCCTCTATCGGCAACGTTGGAGTGGGGTTTGATGTGCTTGGCGCGGCAGTTTCTCCTATTGATGGCTCATTGCTTGGAGACTGCGTTTCCGTCAGCACCGCAGAAATATTTAGCTTAAGTAACCAAGGGCATTTTGTCAGTAAACTGCCTAAAGATCCCAAACACAATATCGTTTACCAGTGCTGGCAGCTTTTTTGTCAGCGGTTGGGAAAAGAACTTCCCGTCGCCATGACGTTGGAAAAAAACATGCCGATAGGCTCAGGACTGGGTTCCAGCGCCTGTTCAGTGGTGGCGGCTCTGGTCGCACTGAATGAATATGCCGGAAAACCGTTTGATAGCGATCAGATGCTGGCAATGATGGGCGAACTGGAAGGGCGAGTTTCCGGTGGCATTCACTATGATAATGTCGCCCCCTGTTACTTAGGCGGGCTGCAATTGATTCTGGCGCAGGAAGAGGCGATTTGTCAGCCGGTTCCTGCTTTCGATGATTGGCTGTGGGTCATGGCTTATCCCGGCATCAAAGTGCCGACAGCAGAAGCCCGCGCTATTCTTCCTGATAGCTATTCCCGTAGCGACATCACCAATCACGGCCGTTATTTTGCCGGATTTATTCACGCCTGCTACACCCAGCAATCCGGTTTGGCTGCCAGACTGATGAAAGATATCGTAGCCGAACCTTACCGCACCCAGCTATTACCCGGTTTTGCCGAGGCGCGTGACGGCGTGAAACAACGCGGTGCGCTGGCATGCAGTATTTCTGGCTCCGGCCCGACACTGTTCGCCATTTGTGACGAAATGGCGATCGCAAAAGAGGTCGCACAGTGGCTGCAACAACATTACGTACAGAATGACGAAGGTTTTGTTCATATTTGCCGTCTGGATCTCGCAGGCGCACGACAGGTAGGGTAACCATGCAATTATATAACTTAAAAGACAATCACGAGCAGGTCAGTTTTTCACAGGCCGTTAAACAAGGGTTAGGTAAACAACAGGGGTTGTTTTTCCCGCAGGATTTACCGGAATTCACCCATAATGAAATTGACGAACTGTTGAAACTGGATTTTGTCAGCCGCAGCCAGCGCATTCTTTCTGCCTTTATTGGAGAAGAGATCCCGGCAGAACAACTGGCTGAGCGGGTTAAAAATGCGTTTACCTTTCCGGCGCCGGTCTCTGTTGTGGAAAACGATATTGCGTCACTTGAGCTTTATCACGGCCCGACACTGGCTTTCAAAGATTTCGGCGGTCGTTTTATGGCACAGATCCTTGCACAAATTGCAGGAGATCAGCCGGTAACGATTCTGACTGCCACTTCCGGCGATACCGGTGCGGCAGTTGCCCACGCGTTTTATGGCTTAGATAACGTACAGGTGGTGATCCTCTATCCAGAAGGAAAAATCAGTCCGTTGCAGGAGAAATTGTTCTGCACTTTGGGTGGCAATATCCATACTGTCGCGGTTCAGGGTGATTTTGATGCCTGTCAGGCACTGGTTAAACACGCCTTTGATGATGAAGAACTGAAACAGGCTTTACACCTCAACTCAGCCAACTCAATTAATATCAGCCGTCTTCTGGCACAAATCTGCTATTACTTTGAAGCCGTGGCCCAAATTCCGGTAGAAAAACGTGAACAAGTGGTGATTTCCGTGCCCAGCGGCAACTTCGGTGACCTGACCGCCGGTTTGCTGGCGAAATCCTTAGGTCTACCGATAAAACGCTTTATCGCGGCTACCAATGTCAACGATACCGTGCCGCGCTATCTGGCAGAAGGCTCATGGCAGCCGAAACAGACCATCGCGACACTTTCCAATGCGATGGATGTCAGCCAGCCCAACAACTGGCCGCGCATTGAAGAGCTGTTCAGACGTAAAGGCTGGGCACTGAGCGAACTGGCAAAAGGTGTCGTGAGTGATGAAACGACACAAAGCACCCTGCGCGAGCTGGCAGAGAAAGGCTATATTTCTGAGCCACACGCGGCTATCGCTTATCGCGTTCTGCGTGATCAGTTGCAGGACGGCGAATATGGCCTGTTTTTGGGTACGGCGCATCCGGCTAAATTCAAGGAAAGTGTTGAAGCGATCCTCGGTCAGCCATTGCCGTTACCGCAAGCACTGGCAGAGCGGGCCGATCTGGCGCTGTTATCTCACCAGCTACCGGCTGATTTCGCCACCTTACGCGCGTTTCTGCTGGAAAAAACCGTGAAATAAAATCGCTTCAGTCACTCCACGATGTTTTTACAAGCAATCGTGGAGTGATTTTCATCAATGCTGTTCCGCACGCTTAAAAACTAACTCATCACCTTTCGAAAGCGCTTCATCAAAGGCATAGCCTTCCAAATTAAACGCCACCAGCTGATCAGGCTGAGTCAATTGATTCTGAATAATAAAGCGGCTCATCAGGCCACGGGCTTTTTTGGCATAGAAGCTGATCACTTTATACTTGCCATTTTTTTCATCCAGAAAAATCGGTTTGATCACCTGAGCCGCCAGCTTTTTCATGTTCACAGACTTGAAATACTCATCAGAGGCCAGATTCACCAACACATTATCACCTTGCTGCTCCAGTGCTATGTTCAGATTTTCCGTGATGCGATCGCCCCAGAATTGATATAAATTGCTGCCACGAGCATTTTCCAGCTTGATACCCATTTCCAGCCGATAAGGCTGCATCAAATCAAGCGGACGCAACACACCATACAAACCGGATAAAATCCGCAAATGCGTCTGGGCAAAATCAAAATCGGCAGATGAGAAGGTTTCCGCCTGCATTCCGGTATAAACATCGCCTTTAAAAGCAAGGATCGCCTGACGGGCATTTTCCGGTGTGAAGTCCGGTTGCCATTCCCCGAAACGCGCCGCATTCAGACCGGCCAGCTTGTCGCTGATCCCCATCAGGCTGCTGATTTGGGCAGGCGTTAATGTACGGCAGTGTTCAATGAGCTGTTTTGACTCTTCCAGCAAAATGGGTTGACTATACTTTTGAGTAACAAGCGGACTTTCATAATCGAGCGTTTTGGCAGGTGAAATAGTAATGAGCATGATTTTGTTCCGGTTCTTTTGAATGGTAATGTTCAGGATTCAAGGCATTTGCGCCTTAATTTAGCCAAAATTGCCTCAAAAAGACGCTAATAACAAGAATAGAATTTTGCGACCATACACCTTTGGCCATGCTATTATCACCGGATGGTAAGGCAACAATGCCAATGATTTTACGTTTAACGATGAGATATTAACCATGACCGATAAACTGACTTCCCTGCGTAAACTGACAACCGTAGTCGCAGACACCGGGGATATCGCGGCAATGAAATTGTACCAGCCGCAAGATGCAACCACTAACCCTTCCCTGATTTTGAATGCCGCCCAGATCCCTGAATATCGCCAATTAATTGACGAAGCCATTACATGGGCAAAAGCGCAGAGCGATTCCCGCGAGCAGCAGATCCTTGATGCCGGCGACAAATTGGCGGTTAACATCGGTCTGGAAATTCTGAAACTGATCCCCGGCCGTATTTCCACTGAAGTTGATGCGCGTCTTTCTTATGACACCGAAGCAAGTGTGGCAAAAGCAAAACGTCTGATCAAACTGTACAACGAAGCGGGCATCAGCAATGACCGTATCCTGATCAAACTGGCATCGACCTGGCAGGGTATCCGTGCAGCAGAACAGCTGGAAAAAGAAGGCATCAACTGTAACCTGACTCTGCTGTTCTCCTTTGCACAAGCACGCGCCTGTGCGGAAGCCGGTGTTTACCTGATTTCTCCGTTCGTTGGCCGTATCCTCGACTGGTACAAAGCGAATGGCGATAAAAAAGAGTTCGCACCACACGAAGATCCGGGTGTGATTTCCGTTGCTGAAATTTACCAGTACTACAAAGCACATGGTTACAACACTGTTGTGATGGGTGCAAGTTTCCGTAACTCCGGCGAAATTCTGGAACTGGCTGGCTGTGATCGCCTGACTATCTCTCCGGCGCTGCTGAAAGAGCTGTCTGAGACAAAAGGCGAAGTTGAGCACAAACTGATCTACTCCGGTGAAATTAAAGCACGTCCGGCGGTAATGACCGAAGCTGAATTCTATTGGGAACACCATCAGGATGCGATGGCAACAGAAAAACTGACTGACGGTATCCGTAAGTTTGCTATCGATCAGGGTAAACTTGAGAGCATGATCGCTGATCTGCTGTAATCCTGAATCAAAATTTTTACAAAGGCGGCATAATGAAGCCGCCTTTTTTCTATTTTTGATCTGAGATCTGTATGAACGCTGATATCTATATGAACACATTGCGCATTGGCCTCGTCTCTGTTTCTGATCGCGCCTCAAACGGCGTTTATCAGGACAAAGGTCTTCCTGCATTGGAAGCCTGGCTGGAAAAAACGATAACAACGCCTTTTCAGGCAGAAACCCGCCTGATCCCTGATGAGCAAATTCTGATAGAACAAACCTTGTGTGAATTGGTGGATGAACTGGGTTGTCATCTGGTATTAACTACCGGAGGCACCGGCCCGGCACGCCGTGATGTTACACCGGATGCGACCTTAGCAATTGCGGATCGCGAAATGCCCGGATTCGGCGAACAAATGCGGCAAATTAGCCTGCAATTTGTCCCCACTGCGATTTTATCCCGTCAGGTTGGCGTGATCCGCAATCAGGCTCTGATCCTTAACCTTCCGGGGCAACCCAAAGCCATTGCTGAAACGCTGGAAGGGCTGAAAGATGATAACGGCAAGGTGTTAGTGCCGGGAATTTTCGCCAGCGTACCTTATTGCATTCAGTTACTGGATGGTCCTTATATCGAAACCGATGAAACGATTGTCGCAGCTTTCAGGCCCAAGAGTGCACGCCGTTAATATCCGGGAATTAACAGCACCGCGAATTAATAGCACCGAGAACTAATAGTACATATAGTACATAGTAAAAAGGTTCTGCCTCGAATCAGAACCTTTGAAAAAATCGCGTTGCTCATTTATTTCAAACTTTCGCCGTGAGTATCAATTACCTGCTGATACCAGTAAAAACTCTTTTTACGGCGTCGTTCCAGTGTTCCTGTGCCTTGATCATTCTGGTCAACATAGATATAACCGTAACGTTTAGTCATCTCGCCTTTTGAGGCACTGACCAGATCAATCGGTCCCCAACTGGTATATCCCATCACGTCCACACCGTCGTCAATGGCTTCCCTGACCTGCACAAGATGATCGTTAAGATATTGAATACGATAGTCATCCTGAATACTGCCATCCGTTTCTGGTGTATCTTTAGCTCCCAGACCATTCTCAACAATAAACAGCGGTTTCTGGTAGCGATCCCACAACAGGTTAAGTAAGGTACGTAAACCCGTCGGATCTATCTGCCAACCCCATTCTGTACTGGCAAGGTGCGGGTTCGGCAACATACTCAGGATATTTCCCTGCTGTTTCTGATAATGAGATTCAGCCGCTGTCGTACAGCCACTCATGTAATAACTGAAGGAGATAAAATCAACCGTGTTTTGCATCTCACGCCGATCTTGTTCTGTGATCGTGATGTTGATGCCATTTTCACGGAAATAACGCAGGATATAGCCCGGATAAACGCCACGACTCTGCACATCACCAAAAAACAACCATTTCTGATTTTGTTGCAGGGCTTCCAGCACATCTTCCGGTTTGCATGTTAATGGATACACCAAGCCGCCTAACAACATATTGCCGATTTTGGCATCAGGGATAATCTCATGGCACAATTTCACCGCGCGGGCACTGGCAACTAATTGATGATGAATCGCCTGATAAACTTCTGACCGTGTGCTGGTTTTCGGTATCCCAACACCAGTTAGCGGCTCATACAATGACATATTGATTTCATTAAATGTCAGCCATAGCTTAACTTTGTTTTGGTAACGCGTGAAAACCGTTCGGACATAGCGCTCAAAGAAATCGATCACCTGACGATTGCCCCATCCACCATATTTTTTTACCAGCACCCACGGCATTTCATAATGGGATAACGTGATCAACGGCTGAATTCCATATTTCGCCATTTCATCGAATAATTTGTCATAAAATGCGAGACCGGCTTCGTTGGGCTGTGTTTCGTCACCCTGGGGAAAAACCCGGCTCCATGCAATGGACGTTCGCAAACAGGTAAAGCCCATCTCTGCAAACAGGGCAATATCTTCGGGATAGCGATGATAAAAATCGATAGCAATATCTTTAAGGTAGCGAGTGTCAGCGCTCTCCCGCTCAGCGACGGGCCCCATAACCCCTTGCGGTTGGACGTCGGATGTCGAAAGCCCTTTTCCATCCGTTAAATAAGCCCCTTCAACCTGATTGGCAGCAATTGCACCTCCCCACAGGAAATGTGCTGGGAACTGTTTCATAGAAATCTCCTCTTCGGTACGTGATGAATAGCAATATCAATGACATTTCTCATTATTATTTTCTTCTGTAGCGACTTGGTTTGTAGTTGACGATGCTTTTGTAGCAGATCGTTTTGTAGCAGATCGCTCTGTAGCAGGAAGGCCGAACAAAAATGTGAGTAGCGTTGAAATAGCAAAGGCCAGCACAGTGCCGATAATCGCGCCCCACACCGATTTATCGATGCCCGTTGGTGGGATCAGTTGGGCGAAAATAAAAATATTGGCCAGCCCCATCGAATAGATAGCACTTTGATAATACCCCACCACCGCGCCCCCAATGGCACCTGCAATACAGCCAAAAATAAAGGGGCGCCGATAAGGCAGAGTGACGCCATAAATCGCGGGTTCAGTGACACCAAACGCACCGGAAATCACCGCAGAACCTGACAGCATTTTCAATTTGGCATCACGGGTACGCAGGAACACACCAAATGCCGCTCCGGTTTGCCCTATCACCGCCGGAAGCAGCAACGGCATGAGCGTATCATGACCCAATACCGTTATATTATTAATGAAAATGGGGACAAATCCCCAATGCAGACCAAAAATCACACAAACTTGCCATATTCCTCCCATAATCGCGCCTGCCAATGCTGGCGCATAGCCGTAAGCAATCTGATAGCCGTTGGCCAGCAATCGGCTTATCCAGGTTGACGCTGGCCCGATAACAAGAAACACCAGCGGAACAACGACTATGAGGCAAACAAGTGGAGTGACGAAATTTCTGATGATGGCGGGAGAATGGGCATTCAGTGTCTTTTCAATCTTACAACTGACCCACGAGGCAAAAATTATCGGGATCACAGAGGCGCCGTAATTCAGGAATGTCAGGGGAATTCCCAGAAAATATTCTGTTGCGCCACCCGCCGCATTTGATGCATTAAAGGCAGAAATAATCATGGGATGAACCAACGCACCACCAATTCCCATGGTAATAAACGGGTTGCCGCCAAATTTCTTGCCTGCGGTATACCCCAGTAACAGAGGAAAAAAGTAAAACAGAGAATCACTGGCAGCGTACCAGACATGGTAAGTACCGCTTTCAGGAGAGAGCCATTTCAGCGCAACAGCCGCCGTAAGCAATCCCTTTAAAATCCCGGTCGACACCATAACACCCAGAAATGGCGTAAAAATTGCAGAAATAATATCGATAAATTGGTTAAAAATGCTGTCTTTCTTGTTGTTAACCGATTCTGTTGCCGCTATTTTATCAGGCACTGGTTGATCTGACGTTGTTAACTCTTGTTGAATCGCCTGATACACATCGCCGACTTCATTGCCAATCACAACCTGACACTGCCCTCCGCTTTCGATAACCGCTAGCACACCTGACAGTTTTTTTAGATTATCGATATCAGCGAGTGTGCGATCCTGCAATTTAAATCTCAGCCGGGTTGCACAATGGACAAGACTGACAATATTGTTCTGGCCACCAATACCCGCGAGAATTTCTTTGGCCAATGGCTGGTAGTTCATTCCGTCCCCCTATTTCCACCATAAACGGCATTGCAAATACAGTGAGTTTTAGCTTAGTGATTTTTATTCATCACTCCATTTGTGAATCATAGAAGTGTGATTATGAGCGTGGAGCTTAATAGCCCTATCTTGAGCCGTACATCGCAACAAGGTTCTGCGTCAAATCAGCGCATTATCATAGGAATAACCTAAGTTTAAGCATAAATTAAATTTAAGCATAAAAAAGCCCGACAACGCTTCCTCATATCATGCAGGAAATTATTGTCAGGCGTTACACCCTAAAAATATTCAAGTTATACAAATAATAAGAACAATAGCTTGAAAAATAACGGGCACACTATTGTCACCATGAGAAGCAGCAATAATTCAATTTTTAAGCCTAGTGGCTTTTGGTTATCACTCAAATATTGAACAGTAAAAATGTGATAATGATCGATTCACCATGCCGATTATGATTCAGAATACTCACCGCTATATTCTATTGTGTCGTTTTGTTCCTCCACTTCAGTTCGGGACGGCTGCTATTGTTTATATCATCGCAGCACTCTTAGCGACTCTATTTACCAGTACAAATGTTGTTGCATTGGAGAAACCGAGTCATGAATAAAATTCAACTAAATAAATTCCCACCGTAATTCTATGCAATGAGAAAAAAGGTAAAAGCTGGCGAAAACACCGAAATAAAGTTTGTTTTTTCTATATTTATTGGGGTCTGATAAAGTTATTAACTAATATCAAACCTACCTATAACTATAAATCGGTGCTTTATGCCACAACATCAAACTCGTTCGCTCAATAAACAGGATTATAAAACGCTGTCTCTGGCTTCATTAGGTGGAGCCTTAGAGTTTTATGATTTTATTATTTTTGTCTTTTTTGCCGTCGTATTGGGAGAGCTTTTCTTTCCTGATGATATTCCTGCATGGCTTCGGCAGCTCCAGACTTTCGGGATTTTTGCCGCCGGATATCTGGCGCGGCCTTTGGGTGGGATCATCATGGCGCATTTCGGTGATCTGTTCGGCCGCAAGAAGATGTTTACCCTCAGTATCCTGCTGATGGCCTTGCCAACGCTCTGTATTGGTCTGCTGCCGACTTACGATACGGTTGGCATTGCTGCGCCACTGTTATTATTACTGATGCGGATTTTGCAGGGCGCCGCCATTGGTGGCGAAGTGCCCGGCGCATGGGTATTTGTGTCAGAACACGTTCCTCGCAAATATATCGGTTTTGCCTGCGGAACACTGGCTGGCGGGCTGGCATTAGGTATTTTACTTGGATCGCTGATTGCAACCGCAATCACGACGATTTATACCAAACAGGAAATTTTATCTTGGGCGTGGCGTTTGCCTTTCTTTCTGGGTGGTATTTTTGGCTTGTTTGCTATGCGCCTGCGCCGTTGGTTACATGAAACACCGATCTTTAAGGAAATGCAGGCTCGTAAGGCGTTGGCAGATGAGCTGCCATTGAAATCGGTTATCCGGGATCATAAACACGCAATCATCATTTCTATGTTACTGACGTGGCTACTTTCCGCTGGCATTGTTGTGGTCATCCTGATGGCTCCGGCCTATATGCAGACAGTTTTCCATCTGGAACAAGCATTGACGCTGAAAGCGAATAGTCTGGCAATTATTACCCTTTCCATTGGCTGTATGTTAGCCGGATATCTCTGCGATACGTGGAGCGCTAACAAAGTTTTACTGGCGGGCAGCCTGTTATTAGCGGCCGCAACTTGGTTTTTCTATCACACTCTGAGTAACAGCATCAGTGACGATCCCGTCAGGTTATTCAGCATCTACACAATGGCAGGATTTTCAGTGGGGATTATCGGAGCCGTACCTTTCATCATGGTGCACAGTTATCCGCCCGAAGTCCGGTTCAGCGGGATCTCATTTTCATATAACCTCGCCTATGCTGTTTTTGGCGGGTTGACGCCAATAGCCATCACGTTGTTAATGAAATACACTCCGTTAGCGCCTGCCTATTATATGTTGTTGCTCTCTGCCGTTGGTGTGCTTTTAGGTCTCTACCTGAGTAAAACAACGATAGGGGATAACACGAAGAAATCAGGTTAAGAAGATAAAAAAACAGGATGAGTAAGATGGCTCATCCTGTTTTTACCCGTCTTAGCGATAAAATACCCTAAGGATTTCGAGCTGTATCGCTTGCTGCAAGGGAGTGCGTCCCCTGAGCATAGATAACCGTATGTCTATAGAAACACAGCGACCGGGGCAAGCGAGCGAAGCCAACAAAGAGGCAGCTTGAAAGGCGACGGGTATTTCAGGCGAATTTCTTTTCGCCAATCGGCAACACAGTACGGCCATACTGCTCGTTCAGAACTTCAGCCATCGCCAGATAGAACGCACTCGCACCACAGATGATCCCTTCGAAACCCGCCAACGTCAGGATGCGGGTATTTCCGGTAATGTTACCGACCGCCAGCAGAGCAAACAGCAGCGTCAGGCTGCCAAAGACGAATTGCAGCATACGGTTTGCTTTCAGTGTGCCAAAGAACATAAACAGCGTGAAAATTCCCCATAAGGCGAGATAAACACCGAGAAACTCATGACTGGTTGCCTCTGACAGCCCCATTGTTGGCAGGAACAGCACACCAATCAGGCTCAACCAGAACATACCGTAAGAAGTAAACGCAGTTGCACCGAACATATTGCCTTTTTTGTACTCAATAATGCCTGCCAGCACTTGAGCCAAACCACCATAAAAAATACCCATGCTCAAAATAACTGACGTCAATGGGTAAAAACCTGCGTTGTGCAAATTCAACAAAATTGTTGTCATGCCAAAGCCCATCAAACCCAACGGGCCTGGGTTCGCCAACTGATTAGAACTCATATTTTCCCTAGATACACAAATACAACAAAATAATAAAAAAGCATTAATAGCACGTTTACACTAGAAATATGCTAAAAACCCATATAAAGGCCGCGCATCATAATGGCATGGCATCAACGGCACAATGCCCCCAGAAAAATTTTTTTATTAAATCTCACTTTTTTTCAATTTCCCCCCTTGATGATGAGATGAATGACCCCATCTAATGACTCAACTACAGTTACTACTGGATTTCAGCACTGAAACTGAGATTGCAAACATTGCAAAACTGACTGAAAACATCGGATGAGGAATTTCTGGCAGACAGTGCCATTGAAAAACAAACATTCATCCTCATCTAGTGTAGTAACTTGACCGAATATATGATTCTTTGTGGAGGCGTTTAGATGGGTAAAATCATTGGTATCGACTTGGGAACTACCAACTCTTGTGTAGCAATTATGGACGGCACAACAGCTCGTGTGCTTGAAAACAGCGAAGGTGATCGTACTACCCCTTCAATCATCGCGTATACTCAGGATGGAGAAACTCTGGTTGGTCAACCAGCTAAACGTCAGGCTGTTACTAACCCGCAAAACACATTGTTTGCTATCAAGCGTTTGATTGGTCGTCGTTTTCAGGACGAAGAAGTTCAGCGTGATGTGGCTATCATGCCATACAAAATCACTAACGCAGATAACGGTGACGCATGGCTGGAAGTGAAAAGCCAGAAAATGGCACCACCTCAGGTTTCTGCTGAAGTTCTGAAAAAGATGAAGAAAACGGCTGAAGATTATCTGGGTGAGCCAGTCACTGAAGCGGTTATCACTGTTCCTGCTTACTTCAACGATGCACAGCGTCAGGCAACTAAAGATGCCGGCCGTATCGCAGGTCTGGAAGTTAAACGTATCATCAACGAACCGACTGCTGCGGCTCTGGCTTACGGTCTGGATAAAGAAATCGGCAACCGTACTATCGCCGTTTACGACTTGGGTGGCGGTACTTTCGATATCTCTATCATCGAAATCGACGAAGTTGATGGCGAAAAAACCTATGAAGTTCTGGCAACCAACGGTGATACCCATCTGGGTGGTGAAGACTTCGACAGCCGTCTGATCAACTATCTGGTTGACGAATTCAAGAAAGATCAAGGGATCGACCTGCGTAACGACCCATTGGCAATGCAGCGTCTGAAAGAATCCGCAGAAAAAGCGAAAATCGAACTGTCTTCTGCGCAACAAACTGACGTGAACCTGCCATACATCACCGCAGACGCAACAGGTCCTAAGCACATGAATGTGAAAGTGACCCGTGCGAAACTGGAATCTCTGGTTGAAGATCTGGTTAAACGTTCTATCGAGCCACTGAAAATTGCACTGAACGATGCTGGCCTGTCTGTTTCTGACATCAACGACGTTATTCTGGTTGGCGGTCAGACTCGTATGCCAATGGTGCAAAAAGCGGTTGCCGATTTCTTCGGTAAAGAACCACGTAAAGACGTTAACCCGGATGAAGCGGTTGCTATGGGTGCGGCGGTTCAGGGCGGTGTACTGGCCGGTGACGTAAAAGACGTTCTGCTGCTGGACGTAACGCCTCTGTCACTGGGTATCGAAACCATGGGCGGCGTGATGACTTCGCTGATTACGAAGAACACCACTATCCCAACTAAGCACAGCCAAGTGTTCTCTACTGCGGAAGACAATCAGTCTGCGGTAACTATCCATGTGCTGCAAGGTGAGCGTAAGCGTTCCAGCGACAACAAATCTCTGGGCCAATTCAATCTGGATGGCATCCAACCAGCACCACGTGGTATGCCTCAGATCGAAGTCACTTTCGACATCGATGCCGACGGTATCCTGCATGTTTCTGCGAAAGATAAAAACTCTGGCCGCGAGCAAAAAATCACCATCAAGGCATCTTCTGGTCTGAACGAAGACGAAATCCAACAGATGGTACGCGATGCGGAAGCAAACGCAGAAGCTGACCGTAAGTTTGAAGAGCTGGTGCAGATTCGCAATCAGGCAGATCAGCTGATCCACGGTACACGTAAGCAAGTTGAAGAAGCTGGCGAACAACTGACCGCGGATGACAAAACAGCCATCGAGAAAGCGGTTTCTGAACTGGAAACAGCAGTGAAGAGCGAAGATAAAGCTGAAATCGAAGCAAAAATTCAGGCTCTGGTTGAAGCATCTAAGAAACTTCTGGAAATCGCACAGCAACAGGCTCAGGCAGGTGCTGCTGACGCCGACGCAGGCAATGCGAAGAAAGACGACGATGCGGTAGACGCAGAATTCGAAGAAGTTAAAGACAAAAAATAATGGCCCTTAGCGGGCAAAGTAACAGGGCGCCTGTTACTTGTTAACCAGCACGGGCGTTGAGGTAACTCTACGCCCGTTTGTGCGTGTTAGGGGTAAACAATACAATGGCAAAGCAAGATTACTACGAAATTTTGGGCGTATCCAAAACGGCTGATGAGAAAGAGATAAAAAAAGCCTATAAGCGGCTGGCAATGAAATATCACCCTGACCGTAATCAGGGTGATAAAGAATCAGAAAGCAAGTTTAAAGAAATTAAAGAAGCGTATGAAATCCTGACAGACGCACAAAAACGTGCCGCTTATGATCAATATGGTCATGCTGCTTTTGAACAAGGCGGTATGGGTGGTGGCGGTTTCGGCGGTGGCGGAGCTGACTTCAGCGATATCTTTGGTGACGTTTTCGGTGATATCTTCGGTGGTGGCCGTCGTCAACAGCGCCCAAGCCGGGGTTCTGACCTGCGCTACAACATGGAATTGACACTGGAAGAAGCTGTCCGTGGTGTGACCAAAGAGATCCGTATCCCGACACTGGAAGCCTGTGATAGCTGTCATGGCAGTGGTGCTAAAGCGGGCACCAAACCAGAAACCTGTTCTACCTGTCATGGGCAAGGTCAGGTACATATGCGTCAGGGCTTCTTCACTGTTCAGCAACCTTGTCCTCAATGTCATGGTCGCGGAAAAATCATCAAAGAACCTTGCCAAAAATGTCATGGTCATGGCCGTGTTGAAAAATACAAAACCCTGTCCGTCAAAATTCCGGCAGGTGTTGATACCGGCGACCGCGTTCGCCTGAGTGGAGAAGGTGAAGCCGGTGAACACGGCGCACCATCAGGTGATTTGTACGTTCAGGTTCAGGTCAAAGCACACCATATTTTTGAACGTGATGGCAGCAATCTCTATTGCGAAGTGCCAATCAATTTCGCAACCGCCTCACTGGGTGGCGAAATTGAAGTACCGACGCTTGATGGCCGTGTCAGCCTGAAAATCCCTGCGGAGACTCAAACAGGTAAACTGTTCCGCATGAAAGGCAAAGGCGTTAAATCTGTCCGTGGTGGTGCGCAGGGAGATTTGCTATGTCGTGTCGTGGTGGAAACGCCTGTTAAGCTGAATGAAGAACAGAAAGAACTGATGCGCAAGCTGGGTGAATCTTTTGGCGGCAACAGTGGTGAAACCAACAGCCCGCGCTCAAAGAGCTTCCTTGATGGCGTGAAGAAGTTTTTTGATGATTTGACGAAATAATTTCATGCTTTCGTAAGAAAGTTGATAATAGTGCCTCCTGATTATCTTTTTAATTTTTTGATAATCAGGAGGTTTTTCATATATCTCTTCCATCCTTGTAATTCTGCACCATTTAAAAATCCTCCACTATCAAATTAAACGTTGAGTTTTCCTTAAAAAAGTCGGAAAGTATTACTTAGGTTCTCTTAAAGGTAAAAATATATCTATTCGATAAATTTCAATTTACAATCTGTAAGAACGCACCTTGAAAGACGACTGGTATAGTTTTTAATAAGGTTAGATTATGATTAATAATATTTTACTTGATGCAATCAGACATGCCAGAATTATTTTTAGAGGAAAAACAACAAATAAAACTTATTATAATACTGAACATTTAAATAAAATTAAAAGAAAGAAATATAGCATTGAGCGTGTAAGAGAAAGAGAAGATAGGCATGATAAATTTTTGGATAGAATTTTCAAAATAAAAAATATTACGAAGAAATATGATTATTTCTTATCAAGATCTAGAAATTATAGATGGCATAATCAATCTCTGATAGGTAACTGTGGTGAATTGTCTATTTCAGCATTATGTTATCTAGCTCAGCAGCGATCTCAAGATCTCTTAAATTGGGTTATAAATAGTGGAAAACGAAATATTGAGAATAAAACGACAGCTATTTATATCTTAAACATTGAATTTATAAACCCTTACGATCACATGTCTACGGTTATTCTTTTTCCTGAAAATAACCAGAATTTACCTAAAATAAATAAAATCTATCACAGTTATGACGATTTACCTGATAACTCTTGGGTATGCGATCCGTGGGCTAATATCGTTTGTCAATACAGAGAATATCATTCTCAATGGCGAAATAAAATGGATAAATGGAACTCAGTAGGAAAATCAGCATCAATATATCAAGATGAACAGTTGGAAGATTATCCATCACCATTAACACTTAATAATTATAATGCAATTATACGTATTCCAAAAAAAGTAATTAATATGGCAATGATATTTCCAGATGGCAAAATTGAAATAAAACAAAGGTAACAAAGTATGTTTGCTACCCTAGTTTTACTTTCATTATTTAGGCTATAGTTATAATGTAAGCCATAAATAATTAATCTATTTCCTCATTTCAATAATATAGTGATTACTACCCGTAAAGGTATAATTAATATTGTATTTATTTGTGATAGCAAGCCCAGCCTGTTTGGCGATGAACTCAAATTCAGCCAAATTGCGCTCTATACCTAACAGCAGTGCATCCATAAATAAATCAAATGATTCTGAAACTGGATCATGTGGCTCTTTAATCATTTCGATAACATATAAAACGGAATTATCATTCATTGCCTCATGGCAATTTTTGAGAATTTCAATGGCTTTATTATCAGGCCAGTTATGCAAAATATGTTTCATGCAATAAGCATCATAGCCTGATGGAATAGCAGAAAAGAAATTACCATTCATGAAAGTGATTTCTTCTGATTCCTTCCTTGTAAAATCATACTGATCCATAACATGGCACTGAATATGTGGATAGTGAGCCTTTATATTCTTAGCTAAAGAACCTAAACCACCGCCGATATCCATAACTGAAGATACCCCTTTTAATGGCATATATTGAATAATATAATCACCCATTATATGAGTCAGCTTTGCCATAAAATTATCAAAAGTCGTTTTTATATCTTGGTTATTCTTCTGACTGTAATAATCAAAAAGTTTCTCATTATGATGAAGTTCAAACGCAGATTTACTACTCATTTCACTTAACGATGCGCTATATTGTGACCAGCAGTTCCAACAGCTTGGGCTTAGTTCAAATTTTATATGTAATGTTTCAAGACTGTTTGGATCATTTAATGCTGCGCTTTGTTCAGTAAGATAGAATTTATCCTCCTTTTTTGTCAGCACATTAAGCGTTTGCATATAATTCAATAAACGATGGAACCTATCTTGGGAAACATGACATAATTGAGCAAGCTGTTCTACTGTTTTGCCATCTTGGATCGTTAAATATAATGGTGCCTGACTTTCCACAAAAGCAAACAGTGCATTAGACTGACGATAAGCTGTGGTCATTTCGGATAACATCATTCATTTTCCTTATTAAGATCTTATAAGTGATATTTCAAGAATAGTTATTTATTAGATAGCTATTATTTTTTGATCATCTCATTCAGCAAAAAGTGACTTTTCCTGTTTTTCATTTCAATGAGAATAAGATTAATCATAAATTTTTACAGCTTCTCATTAAATACTTTAGTATATTGAAATATATTAATATTAAATAAATAATGATGGGCTATACCAGTCGCCTTTCAATGTGAATGTTTATATCTCCCCGCGCAGCGGCTGTCTTTCATACACAAATCCCCCTGATAAAAGATCATAGGTATCTACACATCTCCGAACTGCCCCAATGCTCTCGTTGCTAAGAGGGTCAGTTCTTCCGGCGTGTACTCTGATAACAACGTTAAGGTATTCAAAAGGACCGATAATCCTGCAAGGAGCTGGCGCACTTTCTAACCTTCCCCGTTTTTGCTGCCTGCCTGATAACCGGCAAATTAATCGCCGTGCCCGGGCATTTTCTTCCCCTTCTGACCGTTGTAATCGCCAGACCAAGACACCGGCCATACTCGCTATCAGCAGCCTTCGTAATATCGCGCCTGCACTGCGTTGAAGCCAGGATTCAATATTCCAGCGCCAGTAATACCACTGGGCGGTTTCATCACAATGGGTTTCATCCGCGGTGTTCGTCAGCAAGGTCCAGCGCGTTACCCGGTTGTCGGTGGTTGTTGAGTTTTTCATTCTTGATGTTTTCATTGATACAAGATTCATTTTTTAATTAAAAATTAATAAAAAAACAATCAAAAATTAAATATTAGTATAAAAACATCCATT
>JAIRVT010000029.1 GCA_031253755.1 Enterobacteriaceae bacterium | reverse complement strand
AAAAGCAGAGATAAGCCCAAGATGATCAAGACGTTGAATAACAGTCTCTGGTACAGACATCGCGTTTTTCCGGCAAACAGAAGCACTAGATCAAAAATGAACATTGCCGTCAATCATTCCGTGCCACTGAGTGTGAAAAATATGATGAAAGTCACGTTGTTTTTAAATCATAAAATTGGTGCGGAATGACGGATAGAGGTAAATGATGGACGAGAGATTAATATCAAAAGATGAGGTAATGGAAAAACTAGGCATTTCTTCGCGTCAAACGCTTTGGAGCTATGAGAAACGCCGTAATTTTCCAAGACCTGTAAAGTTACGCCCTAAAGCTTATCTGCGCGAAGAATTTTATAAATGGATAGAAAGTGGCGGAGTTAATCAGATATCTTCCTGATATGCCATATCAATTTATCATGATATATATCATACGCTTTACGCTGATCGTCAATCCAATCGTGCTTGTTATAAACGGCCATTATCCCGCCAAGCTCATGCCCTAGCATTTTTTCTACCACATGCGGGGCTATACCTTCCTCAGATAGGCGGGTTGCCAGTGACCTCCTAAAGTCATGCGCTCGCCATTCATCCATATCTAATCCATCTCTGATCCGTCTTACATATCTATTTGCCGCTGAGATAGAAATGGGTTCACGAATATCCTGACCAGGGAAAAGAATATCTTTGTAAGTAATAAGTGCCTTATCAAGTAATGGGCGAATTCCATCAAATATCGGCCTGCGGATGATTGTATTCGTCTTACTATGCTCTGAGGGAATTGACCATACTCCATTTTCTAAGTCAAACTCTTGAATGGTTGACAACCTAAGTTCTGATAGCCGACACCCCCATAACATTACCATCTGGTGTAATAGTTTATTAGAAGTTGATGCTCGGCTTCTTTCTATCGCTAACCAGATTTTAGCAAGCTCCTGATATGACAGAACCCGGTCACCTACATCCGCTCGCTCACCAATATCTCTTGGGCTAATTTTCATTATCTGGCAGGAATCTATCAGTTGCCGCCTAATACACCAGTTAATGGCGGATTTTAATTGAACAAATAGCCTATGGGCTTTTTTGGGGTTTTCCCTCTCAAATTCCGTGAATAAATCTATCCATTCTCTGGATGTTACTGCTTCTATATCTAAATTTGGTAGTTTTCCAGATGTATTTTTTATCACCATAGCATCATAAAGTGCCTGTGTTTTAGGCTTTAACTGTGTATAAACGTAGGTATCAGCCCAGTATTTAAGGCAGTCATCTAGTGTTATGATTTTTCTCTCCGAAGAGCCGCCTAGTGTTCGAGGATCAACGCCCTGCTCAACAAGGATTTTCATCTCAACAGCTTTTGCTCTGGCATCACGCAATGATATAGCAGGGTATCGCCCTATGCCTATCCGGTGTTGCTTACCATTAAACCTATATCGACATTGAAACGTAATCACTCCTTTAGGGGTTACGCGAGCACTCAGGCCATCGATATCTGTTAGTTCAGATTTCCCCTGATATGGTTTACCATGTATAGAGCGCAATTTTGTGTCACTGATAGTCATGCTATTTTGTACTCACCATAAATATTAATTTGTACTCATTTTGTACTTAATATGACATGGACGAAGCAAAACAGTAAAGAACTCAAACAAACAACAAGATCAAAAAACAATCAAAATTAGCTTATAATTAATTTAAAATCATAAAGATAAGCACCAATAATTTACGGAAAAAAACTTTGAGTAACGATAAAAAACAGCCATCATTTTACTTTCATGATTATGAGACTTTCGGTAAACATCCTGCCCTAGATCGCCCTGCGCAGTTTGCTGGTGTCCGCACTGACAGTGATTTTAATATTATCGAAGAGCCTTTAGTGGTTTACTGTGCTCCTGCTGATGATTATCTTCCTGACCCCGAAGCGGTCATGATTACGGGAATTACCCCTCAGTTGGCGCTGAAAAAAGGAGTCAATGAAGCGGAATTCACGCGCCTGATCCATAGTGCTTTCAGTAAACCCAATACCTGTGTCCTCGGATATAACAATATCCGCTTCGATGATGAAGTCAGCCGCAATATTTTTTACCGCAATTTTTATGATCCCTATGCTTACAGCTGGCAAAAAGGGAATTCGCGCTGGGATCTGCTTGATGTACTGCGTGCCTGCTATGCCCTGCGCCCGGAAGGGATTATTTGGCCAGAAAATGATGATGGGCTACCCAGTTTTAAACTGGAACATCTGACACAAGCGAATGGTGTCGAACATACTCATGCACACGATGCCATGTCAGATGTTCACGCGACGATTGCAATGGCGAAACTGGTTAAAAAGGCGCAACCTAAATTATTCGATTATTTTTTTCAGCTCAGAAATAAGCAGAAAATCAGCAACCAGATAGATATTCCACAGATGAAGCCGCTGGTGCATGTTTCTGGCATGTTCGGAACGTTGCGCAGCAATGTGAGTCTGGTTGCACCGTTAGCCTGGCATCCGACAAACCGTAATGCCGTTATCATGTGTGATTTGGCTGGCGATATGACACCACTGCTGGAACTGAATGCAGATGAGTTACGCGAACGTTTATATACCCGACGCAATGAATTACAGCCAGAACAGGCGCCTGTTCCCATCAAGTTGGTGCATATCAATAAATGCCCAATTATTGCACCAGAAAATACATTGCGGCCGCAAGATGCAGAGCGTGTCGGGCTGGATCGCAGTCAATGCGAACAGAACCTGATCATTTTGCGTAGCAACCCGCAAATCAGGGAAAAAGTCGTCGAGCTGTTTTCTCAAGCGGATGAATTTCCAGAAACCGATAATGTTGATGCTAAGCTGTATAGCGGCTTTTTCAGTGATGCCGATAAGGCCGCGATGGACATTATTCGCGAAACCACACCTCAAAATTTACCCGCTTTAGATTTAACCTTTCAGGATCCGCGCATCAAAACGTTGTTGTTCCGTTACCGTGCCAGAAATTATCCCGCAACATTAGATTATGATGAGCAACAACGTTGGTTGCAGCATCGGCGGGAAATATTGACACCAGAAAACCTTACTCAATATTTTGCCGGCATTGAACAACTTTTCATTGAACATCAATCTGATGAAGAAAAATGCCGCCAGTTAAAAGCACTGGCTGATTATGCCATCCAGCTGGCTGAATAACTTAAATCGTGCAGAAAAGGCAAAAACTTTCGTTTTGCCTTTTCTGTTTTTTGACATGCTGCCCTATTGATGGTGATGATCAGAACACTGAACATCCTCTTCCCCACACCAATTTTTCAATTTAGATGTTTTACCTATGCCGGGATTCAGGCTGTTAGTCGGGTCATTTTTTTTATAAAACTGCTTAAGTTGTGGTTTGGCTTGATACAGATGTCCGACATTGTGTTCAGCAGGATATTCCGCACCTCTCTGATCCAATATCTTCAGCATTTTTTCCTTCAGGGCCTTAAGATCAGTACCTTTTTTAACAATGTAATCCTGATGGAATACATGGCACATAAAATGACCATAATATAAACGATGTACTAATGCCTGATTAATTTCTGTCGGCAGGTGTTCAAACCATTCCCGATCATTACGCCTCAGAGCGATATCCAGTGCCAAGATATCTTCAACTTCATCACGGTGAACAACTTGATAGCGAATAGCAGCTCCTGCTGCTGCAAAGCGATGCAAAAAAGCCTTATTTCCCTCTTCTGGCGTACAGACGAAATATTCACCTGCTGCCTGTTTGAAATAACTTTCCAGCCATTCATTAGCTTCTTGGATGCCCTCTCCTGACATTTTTAACATTAAGTAGTGTTCGAAACGGTTTCGATACTCTTTGAGGCGTGGTGGCAAATGTGAAGGTAATAAGTGGCTTAACCCTTGCATCATCCGGTCAATTAAGTCGTTGGGTAAAAAAGGAATTTTGTTAAATATGGCATCCATTCGTCCTTTGACACTGAAAAACATCGGCATTTTATCTGTGCCAAGTTTATCGATCATCACGAAAGTATCTTTGCCGTAAACTTCTGCAATATCAAAAATATCCCTGTGCATATATTCACCGGCAACCGGCAGGTTTTGAAACTCAGATAAAATATGCCGGCGTAATTCTGTCAATACTTCTGGTTGATTTGTGCCGATATAAAACACCTGTGTAGCCGAAGCCGCCGGAAAAGTATCTAAACGCACAGCAAAAACGATCAACTTACCCGCACAACCGGAGGTCTCAAATAACCGGCGCTCGTCCGCATTAAAGCGTGAAGGAGTATCTGCATTAATATCACGAACCCGCTGCGCATATTCATGGTCAGAAGCGACGCTGTTATTTTGCTGAATATCGTCATTGCGATAACGCTGCTCTTCCAGACGAGTCAGGATCTCTTCCGGTGAATCACCTAGTGCAATGCCCAAATGATTGATAAGCTCAGCCTCTCCTTTTTCATCCACTCGCCCGTATAACGCCATTTCGGTATAAGCCGGGCCACGCTGAACTAAAGAGCCTCCTGAGTTATTACAAACTCCGCCAATAACCGATGCACCAATACAGGAAGAACCAATGACTGAATGCGGTTCGCGGCCGAATGGTTTTAACGTTTTCTCCAGATTCCACAATGTACTGCCGGGAAAAGCGATAACCTGATTAACCGATTCGAGCACCTGTATTTTATCCATTCTCAATGTGCTGATAATGACAATATCGCGATCATAATCATTGCCATTCGGTGTAGAGCCTTCCGTCAGCCCTGTATTTGCAGCCTGCATTAAGATAATTTTGTCAGCTTCCACGCAGGCTTTGAAAACATTCCATTGTTCCAGCAATGAGGCAGGAAAAACCACCGCAAGTGCATTTCCTTGCCCGGAGCGGAATCCTTTTCGATAACGTTCTGTTTTCTGCGGGTCAGTGAGAATATGGGAAGAACCTACGATATGTGTAAGAACAGCAATGAGTTGTCGATTTTGAGGAGAGTTAGCATCATTCATAATGATTTTCTTACCTTTACGGTGACAGTATAAGAGAAAGTTAAACTCATTATATGATGTGTTTTGGTGATCTTTTTGTAATCGATGTTGGCTTTTTGCTATTTCTGACACATTTTCATAAAAACGCTTTTATAAAAACAGCACCCTCAGGTGCTGTTTCATAATAATAAGCTGACGATGAATTTTATGCAGACTCGTCAAATTGTGGCATCGGTTTACGGAAACTACGGGTCAGGAAGAACATATAAATGATGCCAATTCCCGCCCAAACCAAACCCAATTGCATCGAACTGGCTTCCAGATTCATCCACAATACACCGACTGTCGCAGCCCCGAATATGGGCAGAAGCAGGAAGTTGATGGTATCTTTCAGGCTATTGTTACGGCGCTCACGCACATAAAACTGAGCGATAACGGCGAGATTCACAAAAGTAAATGCCACTAATGCCCCAAAGTTAATCAATGCCGTTGCTGTCACCAAATTCAAGACCCCGCTGGATAAGGCAATAATTCCAACTAAAATGACGTTAATTGCAGGCGTGCGCCACTTGGGGTGAAGATAGGCAAATACTTTCTCCGGCAGTACGCCATCACGCCCCATAACATAAAGCAAGCGAGATACACCAGCATGTGCCGCCATACCGGAAGCCATAACCGTTGCACAAGAAAATACCAGAATAATAGACTGGAACATCGCTCCCGCCACAAATAACATAATTTCTGGCTGAGATTCATCCGGGTTCTTAAAGCGAGAAATATCCGGGAAATAGAGCTGTAAAAAATAAGAGACCGCAATAAAGATAACACCACCAATCAGTGCAGTCAGGAAGATCGCTTTCGGGATCACTTTACCTGCATTGGGTGTTTCTTCAGACAGCGAGCTGATGCCATCAAAACCCAGAAACGAGAAACAAAGTATTGTCGCCCCGGTAATCATGGGAATTAATTTCGCTTCTTCTGAGGTAAATGGCCGGGTGCTGAGTAATGTTCCTGCACCTTCACCATTATGGATACCGTGCATTAACAGACCAACAAACACAACCATAACAGCAATCTGTACAACGACAATAAGGCCGTTCAGATTGGCGACAATATTAATACCGCTCAGGTTGAAGAGTGTCATCATTACCGTCAAACCGATGACGAAAACCCACGGGTCAACGCCTGGGAAAATGGCCTGAAGGTAAATTTTCGCCAGCAACACATTGATCATCGGCATCAGCATATAATCTAATAACGATGACCAGCCAACCATAAACCCAAGATGGGGGTTCATTGATTTTTGTACGTAAGTATAGGCAGAACCCGCCGAAGGAAAACGTTTTACCAATTTCCCGTAACTTAAGGCTGTAAATAGGATAGCAATCAGTGCGATGGCATAAGATGTTGCAACATGCCCGCCGGTTAAACCAGAAACAATGCCAAAAGTATCAAAAATAGTCATCGGCTGGATATAAGCCAGGCCCATCATGACTACCTGAAATAAGGTCAGTGTCTTTCTTAATTGAACACGATTATTGGCACTTGTTTGAATAGCGTCGAGAGTAGCAGCATTATGCGACATGAGCGAAACCTCCCATAACTTCGATCTGGGTACTACTACAACTACTTAATCGATAGTTACTGGGTAGACTTCGCATCTGTCTATAAAAAACAGAAAGGAAAGAAGAGTTGGAAGATAACGAACTGACAGAGAGCCCTGCCCCATAGTCATCATTGCAGCAGCGAGCGCCGATTGGCACCAGCGCAAAAGCGAATAGTTGCTCCATATTTACGTTCCTCAGTGTAGTAGCCCATTTTGCTTAATGGCCACTTATGTGTCAGTATCGATCCGGAAAAATATCCGGCCTCTCGGTGTTGTAAGAAATAATTCAATGCAAAAAAAATAACTGGTGCATAATTACACACCAGTTATTTTTAGCGGACGGCATTTTGCACTCCAAACCCAGAAATAGCAAGAGCTGTCGCACTAAAATCTTAAAAAATCATTATTTTTTACAATACTAAAAAAGCCTGTAGGATGAGCTTTTACTGAAACAATTTAGAAGCTAAACCCTCTCATCATATCCCCGCGTGATGATCGGTAGATTTTTAGCACAGAAAAAGATTATTTGCCATTCAATTTTGGCAAATTTAAGCCAAAAAATCTGCCCTGAATCATAATTTAGATAAAGAGCAGATTTAATATCACACTTAGTGATTAATTATAACTTAAATTAGGTCTTGCCAAATCCGTGGCAAGGCCATCAATTAATACTTGCGGGATCCCCTGAGAACAACGCTCAATCCGGCCTTTAACACCGTACACCTGAGCCAGACTATCCGAAGTGATGACTTGCTCAGGTAAGCCCTGTGAAATTAATTCACCTTTTTTCAGCATTAATATGTGATCACCATGACGTAACGCGATATTAATGTCATGTACAACAACGACTGTAATGATATTGCGCCGACGCGTTTCACGGGCAACCAGATCCATAACGTGATATTGGTAATTTAAATCCAATGCACTTAATGGTTCATCTAATAATAAAAGCGTCGGCCGCCTGATCAGTGATTGCGCTAAACCCACCAGCTGTTTCTGTCCGCCAGATAATTGATCCAAATAGCTCAAAGCCAGATGCTCAATGCCGAGCTGACGCAACAGTTCCATGACTTCCTGCTCACACTGTTCACTGTTGTTGACATTACCGGATGCCCGTTGAGCCACAATGACAGATTCCAGCACGTGCAAATGGACACCCGCAGGCAACGATTGGGGCAAATAAACCACACTCTGAGCACGTTGGGCAAAATTCATCTGCATCAGATCCTGCCCATCCAGCATTAATTTACCACTGGCTTTGTTTAACCCCGCCAGTGAGCGCAATAATGTCGATTTTCCGCTGCCATTAGGCCCAAGTAATACGGTAATTTGCCCGCGTGGCAGAGTCTCAACATCCAAATTTTTAATGACAGGCTGCTTAGGATAGCCCGCCGTGAACTGGTTGATTTTCAATCCTTGATTCATACACTTCCCTTATGACGTAAAACGATGCTCAGAAAGAAAGGAACACCAACCAGCGATGTCACAATGCCTACAGGGATAATGACGCCGGGGACTAAGTTCTTGGATGCAATAGAGGCTATCGACAATATCAAACCACCAATCAGCGCACTTGCCGGTAAATAAAAACGGTGATCTTCGCCAAACATCAGCCTGGCAATATGCGGGGCTATCAGGCCAATAAACGCGATTGGACCGACGAATGCAACGGCTAATGCGGTCAGGATACTAATACGCAACAGTGTTCCTAAGCGGAGGCGCCGGACATTAATACCGAAACTGGTTGCCCGATCTTCACCTAAACGCAATGCGGTCAGTTTCCAGGAATTCATCATAGAAATAGGCATCAATATCAGGAAGACCAGCAGCAAAATCCCCAGTTTTCCCCATGTTGCCTTTGAAAGGCTGCCCATCGTCCAGAAAACCAGCCCCTGCAACGTATCTTCCGTGGCAATAAAGTGCATCATCTTAACCAGTGCCTCGAAGGTAAACACCATTGCAATGCCAAATAACACCACACCCGAAGTGGCCACTTTTGTCCAACGTGTGATGCCATCAAGCATTAAAGCCGCTAAAAGCGCAAAAATAAACGCATTGGCGGAGATAAGCCATTGATCGGGAATTCCCGATATACCAATACCCAGTACAATCGCCAATGCCGCACCAAACGAGGCGGCATTAGAAACGCCCAGCGTAAATGGGCTGGCTAGCGGATTATTCAGAATCGTCTGCATTTCAGCTCCCGCCAGCCCCAGTGATAAACCAACTACTACCGCCATCAAGGCATAAGGTAATCGTATATCCCAAACAATCACCCGGATGCCTGCCTCAACACTTTCTGGCGACGTCAATGTCTGCCAGAGTTTTGACAGAGTCAGCCCAGATGGTCCCACTGTAAAATCTAATACTAAAGAGATGCCGATAACCAAAACGATCAACAACATCCATGCAATACGCCGATGCAGGATATGACGATAATGTGCTTTGATTTCACATTCATCGTATTGTTTCACCATTGGCATAGGCTCGGTAGTGACGCTCATCTTTATTACCCGTTACTGCTTATTTTTCACTGACCCAATAGGTGCCTGCTGGCTCAACCGCCAAGAATTTAGCATGAAGCTCTTTCAACGTTTTTTGCGGATCTAAATCAGAAAATTTTTCAGGGTAGAACCACTTCGCAAAAACTTGTGTCGCGACAACGTTATAAGGAGAGTTATAGTAATTGTGCCAAACGCCATAAGTGCGGCCTTCTTTTACCGCTGTCAGGGTATTGATGCCATTGCGCCCAACGATAGCTTTGAGGCTCGCACGGGCAGTTTCCAAAGAGGTTTGGGCGCCCATTTTGATACCTTCTGCTTTATCACCGGGATTTTTAGCACCGCTGGCAATGTAAATATAGGGATCAGCCGCAATGACTTTTTCCAGATTGACCAAGCCCAGAGGCGCTGGCAGGATCTCTTTGGCGATATTTTTGCCTCCCGCCAAATCAATGAAGTCGCCCATATTACCGTTGCCTGCCGTGCCACAACATTCACCAGAGCTTGCTTTCAGCTCAATAAATACGGAAGGTTTTTTCTCAGCGGGAATACTGTTCGTAATATCCGTGACCAATTTTTGATTTTTCTCATAAAAATCAGCATAAGCCTCTGCCTGTTTTTCGCGATGCAGCACTTTACCCAACATCCGAATGCTCGGTAAGGTGTTTTTCAGTGGCTCACTACGAAAATCGACAAAAACCACAGGAATGCCCGCTTTTTCCAGTTGCTTCACCAGTTCGCTGTCTTTTCCCGGACCGTGACCTGACAAGCCGAAAACGGCTATATCCGGATTCAGTGCCAGCACTTTTTCGGAGCTAACGGTATCGGCGCTGGTGCTGCCTATCAGGGGAATATTGTCGATTTCAGGAAACTTAGCTTTATAGATAGCGTAAGTTTGCGGATCAAGTTTACGGAAATCGCCCTGCCAACCCGCAATACGCGCCAGCGGATTTTTCCCTTCTAATAATGCGACTGCATGGAATAAACGCCCTTCACCCAACAAGATACGGTTTACCTTTGTCGGTACTTCTACAGTACGGCCTGCAATATCGGTCACTGTTTCGGCCCAGGATGAAAAACTCGCCATTACCGCAGAACTAGCCAACAGGCTAATACTGACGCCTTTCATAACTGTTTGAAATCCACGCTTCACTTTAGTCAGCCTCTTTATTCTTCATGTGTTTTATTCCATGAATAATTCATGGGATAATTTTGCCGCTAACAATAAAGCAAATAAGAATACTTATCAATGCGATTGATGCGATATCTTTGTTATTTAATCGATAATAATTTGTTTCTGGCATTTCTATCTATCACAAACTAACCCAATTCCAAATTGCAGCTTGTAAAGCCGTATATTGAAAGGCAACAGGTATAGACCCTAAAAAAAATAAAACTGCCTATTTCTTCGCAAAATAGGCAGTTTCTTATACAGGAAAAGAAAATATGCTAATTAAAAAATAGTATTTGTTACATTTTATTAACGATTATTTTTCCTTAAATACTGGAAATTCCATTTCGTGATATTTAACAAAGCGGGTTTTCTTTTTCAATTTATAGCCAAGCCAGATAATCAAGAACAATGGAATACCAATATACGTTGCTGTCACGCCATACCAGTCGATTTTATCCTGCAAAAATGCCTGATAGTTCTGGCCTAATGTAATCATCAAACAGAGTACAAATGCAAAAATCGGCCCGATAGGGAAAAAATTGGAACGATATGGCAGAACGTTGAGATCCCGTCCTTGTGCAACATAACCTTTCCGAAAACGATAATGGCTGATTGCAATTCCAAGCCAGGCAATAAAACCTGTCATACCTGACGTATTCAGCAACCAAAGATAAACCGTTTGATTACCAAACATGGAGCTGAGAAAACATAATCCCGCAACCACCGTTGTCGCATAAAGCGCATTGCGCGGAACACCGCCTTGCGATAAATAACCAAAAACCCTCGGTGCCTTACCCTCTCGTGCCAATGTGAACAACATCCGGGTTGAAGCGTACATGCCTGAATTTCCCGCCGAGAGTACAGCGGTTAAAATAACGGCGTTCATCACAACGGCAGCCGACAGTAAACCCGCATTTTCAAATACCAGAGTAAACGGGCTAACACTAATATCCTTCACACCATTGCGTAACAGGTTTGGGTCGGTATAAGGGATGATTAGGCTAATAATCAAAATGGCAAATACATAGAATAACAAAATGCGCCAGAACACCTTACGTACAGCACGGGGAATATTTTTCGCCGGATCTTTTGATTCACCCGCCGTAATTCCAATCAGCTCAGTCCCCTGAAACGAGAAACCCACAATCATTGCGACACCAATCATCGCCGCAAACCCACCAGCAAAGGGTGCATCACCAATCGCCCAATTATGCCAGCCAGCTCCTTCAGCGCCTTTCATAATGCCAACAATCATCATGATACCAACGATAATGAACACAATTACTGTGGTGACTTTGATCAGAGAGAACCAATATTCCGCTTCACCGAAACCTTTAACTGAAATAAAGTTCAGCAGGAAAATTAAACTCAGGAACAGCGCACTCCATATCCATCCCGGTACATCGGGCAACCAATATCCCATGACCAATTGCGCGGCAACAAGGTCAACCGCAATCGTGACAGCCCAGTTATACCAATAGTTCCAGCCCAATGCGAAACCAAAGCCTTCCTCGACATACTTGGAACCATAAGTGGAAAACGAGCCTGAAACTGGCATGTAGGCAGCCAACTCACCCAGACTGGTCATCAAAAAATAAACCATCAAGCCAATCAGTGCATAAGAAAGCAAGGCTCCACCAGGGCCAGCCTGCGAAATTGTTGCGCCAGAAGCAACAAACAACCCTGTACCGATTGATCCACCAATGGCAATCATCGCCATATGTCGCGCTTTTAATTCACGGCGCAGAGTACCTGAAGCCCGATCCCGTGGCGTGCTTTGTTCTTGAGACATTCTATTTCTACTATTCCTAATCAATATCAGCGAGAATAATTTCTAACGCCGGATTGTAACAAATCCTCGTATCTGGAATAGCGGCAATTGGCGGTTATAAGATACCTTCATAATCCGCCGCTCATTATAAGCTGGATGATTATATGATTTTTATTAGGTGCATATTGAGACTACTGGCAGTAGCTCAATAATTTTTTTAATGCATTAGATAAGTGTTTCTGCCGATGATAAATCAGGTAAAGCGTGCGATAAAGTTTAAGCCCCGGTACAACCAACTCAACCAATGAGCCATTCTGCAACTGTTCCCGGACAACACGCCGCGACAGGCAACTAATGCCGATTCCGTGCTGTACTGCGTGTTTAATCGCCTCTGAGTTACCCAACTCCATAGCAACGTTAACGTTAAAATCAGGCAATTGTGAGAACAAAATCTGATTGAGAATTTCCCTTGTTCCTGAGCCTTTTTCTCGCAAGATCCAAGGAGCTTGAATGATATCCTCTATAGTTAATTGAAACTGAGTCAGCGGATTGTTCGGTGAGGCAAAAACCGTTAGCTCATCGCTCATCCACGATTGGGTAATAATTTCAGCGTTGCGACATGGCCCTTCGATAAAACCCAAATCGACCACAAACCCCAAAACCGATTTTATAACATCGTCGGTATTGCCAATATTTAACTCCAATGGTGTGCCCGCGTAATCGTGCCGATATTTAGCCAGCATCTCAGGCAACATATAATTCCCGATTGTATTACTGGCAGCCAACCGCAAAGCACCCAACTCTAATTTGAAAAGCTGCTCTATTTCTCCTGTCTGTTCAAGCAGTGATAATGCTTTTGGGTAAAGCAAGCGACCATACTCATTAGTCACCAGCCGTTTTCCTACCCGGTCAAAAAGCTGGACACCTAACTGACCTTCAAGATCTGTCAGTGAAGCACTCACCGCAGATTGTGATAACGATAATTTTTGAGAAGCCTGTGTCGTTGAACCACTTTTCAAAACTTCTGCAAAAATCTCCAGCTGTCTCAGAGTGATACGCATATGGCCTCGCGGGAAGCTAAAAGTAAAATAAGATTGATTAGATAATCTTGATTTTAGACACTATTACGCAACTTAACAAAAGTCATATCAAACCAACCTGATTGGCTGTTGAATCGTGTAAACATAATCAATTTTTGAGATTAAATTATTTACTATATTGCGTGTCCGAAATCATAGATAAATACGATGAGCAATAACCTTGTCTTGCAGATTTATCGGTTGCTCCCATGCCTTACAAAATTGCATTAACCGCAAGATCAAGGCATAAATAATAAAAACAGGAGAAAAATATGAAGTTTGTTGGAGCTCATGTCAGCGCTGCGGGCGGTGTCGATCAGGCGGTCATTCGCGCCCATGAATTAAAAGCAACCGCTTTTGCACTATTCACTAAAAATCAACGGCAGTGGAATTCCCCTCCTCTATCAACAGAAGTCATCGATAAATTTAAAACGAATTGCGAACGTTATGGATACGGCAACGGGCAAATTCTTCCTCATGACAGTTATCTGATTAATCTGGGGCATCCAGAGACTGATGGGCTGGAAAAATCCCGCTTGGCGTTTCTTGATGAAATGCAGCGTTGTGAACTATTAGGCATTGATCTGCTTAATTTTCATCCCGGAAGCCATCTCAGTAAAATTGATACTGATAAGTGCCTTGCCCGCATCGCTGAATCAATCAATTGGGCATTAGACAGAACTCAGGGCGTGACGGCAGTGATTGAAAATACAGCCGGGCAAGGGACCAATCTTGGTTTTAAATTCGAACAATTAGCCGCCATTATTGCGGGTGTTGAAGATAAAAACCGGGTCGGTGTCTGCATTGATACCTGCCACGCTTTTGCAGCAGGTTATGATTTGCGCACCGAAAAGGCATGTGATGCCACATTTGAAGCGTTCGGCGATATTGTTGGATTCAAATACCTGCGAGCCATGCACCTTAATGATGCCAAAAGCGAATTCTCCAGCCGCGTTGATCGGCATCACAGTCTGGGTGAAGGAAACATCGGTAAGATACCTTTCAGTTACATCATGAAAGATGACCGTTTCAATGGGATTCCGCTGGTACTTGAAACGATCAACCCGGATATTTGGGATCAAGAAATTGCTTGGTTAAAATCCCAACAAATTTGATCATTTAACAGAAGTCAGTTGAATTTTTGTCATCATTGATGCCAATTCAGTACGGCTTCTGATCCCCACATTCGGCTGGCTGACTGTCAGTGCAGAAACTGCGGTAGCCAGACGCAATGTGTGTTCACTGGATTCACGCATCAGTAAGCCATAAACCAATCCGCCAACCATTGAGTCTCCGGCTCCAACCGTACTGATGACTTCACAATGCGGCGGTTTTGCCAGCCAGGCTCCGGAAGCATTGACCCACAATGCGCCTTGTTCACCCAATGAAATAACAACGTGAGCAATCCCTTTATCACGCAATTTGTGGGCGACATCAATAATGCTGTCTAAATCCGGCAGTGGTTTACCTGCCCAAATTTCCAACTCATGGCGATTAGGTTTTACCAACCAAGGCGTTGCCTTGAGACCCGCAGCAAAGGCTTCTCGGCTGCTGTCAAAAATAATGCAGGGGCAACGTTGTTGTAGTTGTTTCATCCAGCCTGTAAACGATTCTGGTGAAACACCTTCAGGTAAGCTGCCACTAACCACGACCATATCAAACTGCCCCAGCCATGAAAGAGAATCATCAACAAACTGACGCCACTCTTCTTCTGTCACCTGAAAGCCGGAAAAATTAAAATCAGTTACCGTGCCCTGTTTTTCTGTCAGCTTTACGTTAATGCGTGTTCTGCCAGAGACTAGATGAAAACGATTAATCATTTTGTTTTCATTGAAAAAATACTGAAAACCATCCTGATTTCCTTTTCCCAGAAAGCCACTCACTGTGACTTCAATTCCCAAATCACGCAACACCTTCGCGACATTATTCCCTTTACCGGCAGCATGCAGCCCTGCTGTTTGTACGCGGTTAACGACTCCCTTCACAATATCTGGGCACAGACCAACTAAATCATAAGCTGGATTTAAGGTTATTGTGGCAACTCGACGGCTCATCTTGCCCAGTATCTCCTGAATGAATAACGATAAGTTGTATTAAAGCTCATTTATTATTTATATCATCAAAATTGAATCGTTTCAGTTAAAATCACAATTAGATTGATCTTAAGGCATATAAAGCCGCTCATGCATTCCTATAAATAATGATTTACACATGTCATTCATTGATGTATCGTCGCGCTAGTACAATAATAACATCCATTTATCAGGAGGCTATATGACCATTGAGGTAGCACAAAATTTGAAACGCCCCTCAGTATTAGGTGGGGCAATGATCATTGCCGGTACCGCCGTTGGTGCAGGCATGTTTTCCATCCCCATTGTTACCTCAGGCATTTGGTTTACAGGATCAATAATTTTGCTGGTTTACACGTGGTTATGTAATTATTGCTCCAGCCTGATGATTTTAGAAGCCAATATGAACTACCCCAGCGGAGCCAGCTTTCATACCATTACAAAATCATTACTGGGCAAAGGATGGAATGTGATCACGGGGCTATCCATTACTTTCGTCTTATATATTCTGACTTATGCCTATGTTTCAGCCGGTAGCTCGATTATTTTACGTAACACAGAAAATATTATTCCATTATCACAAGCCGGTGCCGGTTTTATTTTTGCATTTATTGTGGCTTTTATTGTTTGGTTATCCACAAAGGCTGTTGATCGTTTAAGCACGATTTTAATCGGTGGTATGGCAATCACATTTATCATGTCTGTTGGTGGCATGTTTACTGAAGTCAAACCCGCGATTTTGTTTGATCAAACCAATGCAGAAACCAGCTACTTACCTTACGCATTAGTTGCGTTGCCTTATTTACTGGTATCATTTGGTTATCATGGCAACGTGCCGGGGCTGGTGAAATATTATAATAAAGATGCGAAATCCGTCATGCGTAGCCTGTTCTACGGCTCTCTGATCGCGTTAGTGACCTATATTTTGTGGCAGTATGCCATTCAGGGAAATATACCTCGTGAAGCATTCAAAAAGGTGATTGCTGATGGTGGGAATGTCAGTGATCTGCTGAACCAAATGGACAGTGCGTCAAATAATCCAACCATCAATAAATTGTTAAATGCGTTTTCCTATATGGCTCTGGCTAGCTCATTTTTGGGTGTCTCGCTGGGTTTGTTTGATTATCTGGCGGATTTTTTTGGATTCGATGACAGTAAAAACGGTCGCTTTAAAACAGTTTTAATCACGTTCGTTCCTCCTACTGTATTGGCATTGCTCTTTCCAAACGGTTTCTTGCGTGCCATTGGTTTTGCCGGTCTGGCGGCGACCATTTGGGCGGTTATCGTTCCGGCGCTGATGGCTAGAGCCAGCCGTCGGCGGTTTCCGCAAGCCAGTTATCGTGTTCCCGGTGGCAACTTCCTGATCGCCTTTGTTATCCTGTTCGGTTTAATAAACGCAGTCATTCATATTCTTTCTTTATTCAATTTGTTACCGGTTTACCGCTAACTTTTATTCCCTCTGCCCCGGTATTTTTACCGGGGTTCTTATTCGCCTCTTGCCTAATCTGCTGACTGCGAGTAATTTTGTCGCCACTTAAAACATTCATTTCACGATACCCGCCATATTCGTCGGGTATATTTCCTCTGTTTTATGGAAGGTATTTATGGCTAAAGCCAATGAAATCAAACGCGGAACTGCGATCAGTTACAACGGAAAATTATTGTTAGTTAAAGACATCGATATTCAATCCCCCAGCGCACGTGGTGCCAGCACACTGTATAAGATGCGTTTTACCGATGTTCGTACTGGTCAGAAAGTAGAAGAGCGTTTCAAGGGTGATGATATTCTCGACACAATTACATTGACCCGCCGTAGTGTCAGTTTTTCGTACATTGATGGTGATGAATATATCTTTATGGATGATGAAGATTTCACCCCTTATCATTTTAAGAAAGAACAAATCGAAGAAGAGCTATTATTCATTCCGGAAGAAGGTTTGCCGGGAATGCAGGTGATGACGATGGATGGGCAGTTACTGGCTCTGGAATTGCCACAAACTGTTGATATGGTTATTGAGGAAACAACACCCGGTATTAAAGGTGCATCAGCAAGTGCCCGGACAAAACCAGCCCGGATGAGTACGGGGCTAACAATTCAGGTTCCTGAATATCTGAGCGCCGGAGAAAAAATTCGCATTCATATTACAGAGCGCCGTTATATGGGCCGTTGCGATTAACCTGAGAATTCAGATTCAGACAGTATTATCATAAAGGAGTTGCTCTTTTGATATGCAATAAAAGAGCAACTCCGCATTCAACAAGATCAGAAATAATCCACATTAATAACCGCCAGACGTTTTTTACTATCGGTCCACTTCACTTTGGATACTCCTATATTTCCAGGGAGTGTAACATTCCCTGTTGTATTCGTTTGTTGCGTGGAAACAATTCGTTTTACAGTCGTACTTTTTCCTAGCCTGTAGCAGGAAATATTGGCCTGAGAATTTGATATTACAACCTGACATCCGGGGTCAACAATAGAGCCTGAAAACCGTATCTGCCCACTGCTAGATTGCGCATATCCATAAGAAACACATGAAAAAAACAAACTGATAATGAATAGCTTAAGATAATTTCGCATGGTCACCTCACTCTCGTTTTTCCATTAACTAAAACTCAGTTACCTTTTATTCCTTCATCTCCATAATAGATATTTCATGTAAAAATAATACAACATTAATACTTTTCATTGATATATATCAAAAGCAAATTTATAGTTAAAATAGATGTTATTTTCAGTAAAAAAAACACAACATAATTTTAAAAAATCATTATTTCAATAACATCACAAATAAATATTAAAATTAATTATCCAAACTTTTAAATTAACTGAAAATAAATTTATAAATTTGTTATATAATATTTATTAATAAGTTACTGTGAAATAACCAATGCCTCAATATTGCTCAGTTCACCTTGTTTCCTTTGTGCTACTATTTACTGAATAGGGATATTACATTCTGCCGATTTATATATTTACGGCTGGAACTTTTATACGACTTGACTAACTTCCTTTGTTTTCCAAGCCAATTAGTTCGAAAAAGAAAATCAATAACAAAATCATAAAATTGGAATGTTCCGGTTTTTAAATCCGACGGGTTGTGAGCCATCACAGGACAAGATAAAAAGATAAACCAAGAAGTTACTGTTTTTTGTAACATAAGCATTTAACCTCCACTACAGGTTTTATTATCTTTCTTTGGCTTTAGCCCCATGCCAATTCCAAAATCAGATAACTTTTTAACGCTCTGTTATCTATACAACGAACTAACGGCAAATAAAACAATTTCTTTATCAGTTTTATTCATTAGAACTACAATTCGACATAATATGCTAATAAATCGAGATATGGAAAAATCAATTTTTGCTTATTTAATAATAGATGGTGCTCAATAATTCCACTAAATATATATTATCGGTACTGATGTAATGATTTAGTTATTTTTCTGATATCTGAAGATCATTCATATAATAATGATATAAAAATAAATTAACCAATAACATGAACATATAAACGATTTAGCCGCCGAAAAACTGTCCTTTTTTATAAATTTTGTTATAGTGCATGACCAGTCAATTTGACTACCAAAATCCATTTTTTGCGTTAAGAATAGGTATCTCATGACCCGTAGTCATCCTCTCGCTATACTCATACTCAATATGCTCGGTATCGCCTTGTTTTTATCATGGTATTTACCTGAAAATCACGGCATTTGGTTTCATATAGATTCTGCAATTTTTCACTACTTCAATGAAAAATTACTGCCAAATTCAAAATTTGCAGTATTTGTTGCTATCGTAAATATGCGAGCATTTGATGTGATTTCACTCTTATGTATGGGGTTACTGTACTACAGCGCGTTTCGCAAACAAGACCATGCAGGGAAACGCCACCTTTTCATCATTGGTCTGGTCATGCTGATAACCGCAGTGATCATAAATCAGATCGGCCATCAAATTCCTGTCAGTCGCCCAAGCCCGACATTAACATTTGAAAATATTAACCGCGTGAGTGAAATCACAAACTGGCATACTAAAGATTCATCCAGCGACAGCTTTCCCGGCGATCACGGTTTGATGCTGCTCATTTTTAGCAGCTTTATCCTTCGCTATATCTCCCGTGGCGCATTCTTTATTGCACTGCTGATTGTGATCGCCTTTGCCCTTCCCCGCATCATGGCTGGCGCCCATTGGTTTACCGATATTGCGGTGGGCTCACTGTCACTTACATTGATAGGAATGAGCTGGGTATTATTAACTCCTCTCAGTGACATCATGGCAGCATGGTTAGGTAAAAAACTGCCTCATATCGGTCGTCCCCATTAAACCCGCGATACCGGGGAGATGTGATCTATCTCCCCATTCCCACTGAACTTTTTCACAAATGAGAAAAAAAGCCTCAAACTCGTTCTAACCTCTTAGTATATAATCTAATTTTTTGTAAAGAACGATCCTTATCTCTCGCTTTTTGTTCATGATTTCTGTACTCTTTCGACGGTCCTTTTATTAAAACAATCACTTTGTAAAGATATTAATAAAATGTGTGACTTCACACACTTTAGGGACGATAAATTTGTCAATTCGCCATCTTACGCTAGCCTTTATGGCAATAAATTACTTTTGTGATGGTGATGAGTCACATTAAGGACTGCAAGGGAAAATTAATATAATGGTCAAATCTCAACCGATAGTGAGATATCTATTGCGGCTGATACCCGCAATTATCGCGACAGTGGCACTGACTGCATGTAATTCTCCAGATTCTCTGATGCGTAATAAGTTAACTGATTCTCAAGCCGTCAATGGTCAGAAACATTTCTTACTACAATCATCTCAGGATGAATTTGAGGCTTTGGTTAAAAATCTGGATATAAAATCCAAGATCCTGAGCCAATATGCAGATTGGAAAGGTGTTGCCTATCGGCTTGGTGGAAGTACAAAACTTGGCATTGATTGTTCGGCGTTCGTCCAGCGTACTTTTCATGATCAATTTGGCATGGACTTGCCACGCTCTACCTCAGAGCAACAAAATATCGGCAAGACTGTTAGCCGTTCCGGGTTAAAAGCAGGTGATTTAGTCCTGTTCAAGACAGGAGCCCGTATGCGTCATGTTGGCATCTATATTGGTAACAACCAGTTTGTACATGCCTCGACCAGCAACGGTGTTATTGTTTCTAATTTGACCGAAGTCTACTGGAATAAACGTTTTTATGGCGCCCGGCGTGTTTTATCAGGCACGAACAGAGCTTCAATTTAGCGCTCCTTCGCGTTTCCCTATTTTTCTCTTGCACCTATAAAAAACGCTTCCTAAGGAAGCGTTTTTTATCCGGTTATGACTCGTTGTTATGATTAATCAAAGTGGATAGAATGCAGTGACATTTTCCGCAATTGCAGCGCCTAATGTCTTCAGCCGACATATCACTGCACTTTCATCATCTAGCGCAAAGAACAAACGTGGCTGGCCTTCCCATTCAATCACTGCGCTCAGTATTTGCATATCCGCTATGGATTGATTGATATCACGCAAAATACTCCACGCATATTCGCCTTCATGGCTTAACAGTTCCAGCCCCATCAGGCTGCTCCCTTGATCTGTCTCTTCCTCCGGAAGAATCTCAACTTTTGTACCAACAAAGCCAGATGACCACCGATAACTTTGCGGTAGCCTATGCACCACCGAAAGTTGAATATTATTCACGTATTATTCCTATCAGAAACAACATTAATACATCTAACCACCAACTGTAGGCTATCGACTCGTCAAAACCGAATAACCACCCAACAAAAAAGTAAATAAAAAGTTAAAAAAAAAATAACTGCATCACACTTTTTTCGTCTTTTATTTTGGAAAAAATGAGAACAAACTCGCAATTTGTATAAATTTATACGTTTTTGGTAAAAAATTCAACTTATTTTCAGGCGAGTGGCAACTTTTTGTTCAAATTTAATTTACAAACTTCATTTTCTCTGATTGTATCCCACAAGGTGAATTTTATACTATTCCTTATTTTACAAATGGTTAATTGAATCACGAGCGTTTTTCATTCGGATTCACATATTTAACATTAGAGGGTTAACAAAAAATCAACCATGAATGTGTTTTTGGTATCAGAATATTAACAATTACCTACCTTTTTTAGGTAATCATTCGAAAATCCCTGTTTATAGAATAAACAAACAATTTTTAATTCATGAGAAAGTTCTTAGGTTTTTTGTGGGTGGAAACACTGCTTATTCTAAAAATAGATCGTGCGGTTGCAGGCAAGATACAACTTTAAATTGAAAGCAAGTTGGAATAGTTAAAACAGATATGAGAAAAAATAAGAAGCCATCGATATGTTCAGATGACCTCTTTGATTAACTTATTTTTTATTTTTTTTCGCCCAAGTGATCAAGGCCATTGCCAGTATGATGCACAAAACCATTGAACCAACCATTGGCCAAGCACTCTTTGCAGGAATATAAGATAGAATCGCGCCAACTAAAGCAGCAATACTGAAGCGTATGGTTCCGGATAAAGACGCCACCGTGCCGGCCATATGAGGATAATCATCCAGCACAACCGCCATCGTATTAGAAGTGATCATAGAAATACTGCTGATATAAATTGCAACGCCCAGTACCAAAGCAATAAAACCCAAACCGAATACGGCACTGAACAATAACCACAATCCCATAACAAATTGGACAAATATACCAAAATACAGCATCTTCAACGCCCCATATTTGCCGACAAACCGACTATTTATGGTCGTCATAATAAACATAAAAATAATATTCAGCCCAAAGTAATAACCAAAGTGCTGCTCAGAAACTCCATTTAATTTAATATAAACAAATGATCCGGCACAGAGAAAAGAAAACATGCCCGCTGAAGAAAAGCCATTTGCCAAGATATAACATAGCACCTGACGCTGCCTGAACAACATGGCAAACTGCCCGAAAGTCATCTTTAAGTTAAAGCGTTGCCTTCTCTCTTTAGGCAGTGTTTCCCGGATAAAAATAGCCACTAAAAGCGTAGCGATTACAGCGGCAATCGCAATCGACCAAAAAATAGCATGCCAGCTAAACCACACTAACATCATCCCACCCAGCATCGGCGCTAATAGCGGAGCAATGATCATAACCAGCGACACAAACGACAAGCTGCGCGAAAATTCATCTTTGGTGAACAAATCGCGCATCAAGGCATTGATGACGACACTGGCAGATGCAGCAGAAAAGCCATGTAAAAACCGAATGGAGATAAATGTATCAATATGCTGTACCAATGCACATGCCGCAGCTGATATGGCGAAGACAATAACACCACCTAAAATCACTGGCTTACGGCCCAGACTATCAGACATGGGGCCATAGACCAATTGACCGATGGCAAACCCTAACATGTAACTGGTCAGCGTCATTTGCACTTTGCCATCGTGGACATCAAAATCAGTAGCGATTGTTGGCATACCCGGCAAATACATATCAATTGCCAATGGCATTAACATAGAGAGCAGCCCCAAAATAAGGACTAAACCCAAATAGGATAATCGTTGCTGTTGCACACTTTTTTCCAAAAAACTTAATAAATACGTATAGATAAAAAAATCAAATTATCGGCATTTGTATGCTGTCGATTTCATTCTGAGTCAACGCCCGATATTCTCCGGGTTCCAGAGCAGGGTCTAAATAAATTTCCCCAATACGTTCACGATGGAGTTCTGTTACATGATTCCCTACAGCAGCAAACATCCGTTTTACCTGATGATATCGTCCTTCACTGATAGTCAGGCGCACCAACTGAGGCTCAATAACCTCTAGTTTTGCGGATTTTGTGGGCGTTTTTTCACCACTCAGTTGGACACCGGCAAGAAATTTGTCCTCAGTATCCGCAGATATTGGGTGTTCCAGCGTCACAAGATAGGTTTTTTCGCAATGATGCTTGGGGGAAGTGATACGGTGTGACCATTGTCCATCATCGGTTAATAAAACTAAGCCCGTTGTATCAATATCTAACCGACCTGCTGAATGCAATTTATGAGCAACAGGCTCATCAATAAAGTATAAAATTGTCGGATTTACCGGATCATCTGTCGAACACACATATCCCTGTGGTTTATTTAGCATAAAATAACGCGCGCCATTTAATTGCTTTAATACCGTTCCTTCATAAGCCACCACCTGTTCGGGCTTTAGCTTAAAAGCGCCTGTTTTAATTATTTCATTATCAACAGTCACACGCCCTGCCCGTAACTCACGACCCACATCGTTACGGCTAATACCTAATTGTTGTGATAAAAATTTATCCAATCGCATGAATGGCTATACCTATCCTAATAAATCTGTACTCATCGGCATATTAGCGGAAAAATGCTATCCTCTCTGCCGACCACTTTTTCTCGAACTTTTTTCTCGCAACCGATGACAATAACATAACAATGACTTTTACGTTACGCCCTTATCAGCAAGAAGCGGTAGATGCAACCATCCGCCATTTTCGCCAGCATAAAGAACCCGCAGTTATTGTGTTACCCACCGGAGCGGGTAAAAGTCTCGTTATTGCCGAGCTGGCAAAACTGGCGCATGGACGGGTTTTAGTGCTGGCGCATGTCAAAGAACTGGTGGCACAAAACCACAGTAAATACAGTTCGTACAATCTGAAAGCAGATATCTTTTCTGCCGGACTACAACAAAAACAGAGTGCGGGAAAAGTGGTTTTCGGCAGTATTCAATCCGTTGCCCGCAATTTAGACCATTTTGAACATCACTTTTCACTGCTCATTATCGATGAGTGCCACCGGATTAGTGATAATGAAAACAGCCAGTACCAGCAGATTATCCAGCAACTCCGGAAAAATAATCCCCAGATCCGCATTCTGGGTCTAACCGCAACACCCTACCGTTTAGGCGCGGGTTGGATCTACCAGTATCATTATCATGGCATGATACGTGGTGACGAAAATTGTTTTTTTCGTGATTGTATCTACGAGCTTCCGCTTCGCTATATGATCAAACACCAGTTTCTGGTTCCACCAGTCAGGCTTGATATGCCGATCGTGCAATATGATTTCAGTCAGGTGCGCAGCAGTCAGCAGGGCATTTTTAATGAAGCTGATTTGAATCGTGAAATCAAACGACAAAAGCGCATTACACCTCATATCATCAAGCAAATTGTTGACTATGCGCAAGAGCGCAAAGGTGTAATGATTTTTGCTGCCACGGTTGAACATGCTAAAGAAATTTTGCTGCTGCTGCCCACAGGGCAAGCGGCGCTCGTCAGCGCAGATACACCGGGGACTGAACGGGATATTTTGATCACTGCATTTAAAGAACAGAAGCTCCGTTATATGGTTAACGTTGCGGTTCTGACAACCGGGTTTGACGCGCCTCATGTTGATCTCATTGCAATACTGCGCCCAACAGAATCTGTCAGCCTGTATCAGCAGATTGTCGGCCGGGGGCTACGCTTATTTCCTGATAAAAAAGAATGCCTAATCTTAGACTACGCAGGCAATCCTCACGACCTTTACACGCCTGAAGTCGGTAGCCACAAGCCCAATTCACAAAATCAGCCCGTTCAGGTATTCTGCCCGGTGTGCCAGTTTGCCAATACGTTCTGGGGAACCTGTACTGCGGATGGTGACATCATCGAACACTTTGGGCGCCGCTGTCAGGGATGGGAAGAAGACGAAAATGGCAAAAGACACCAATGTGATTTTCGTTTCCGTTTCAAATCATGTCCCCATTGTGGAACAGAAAATGATATTGCTGCACGGCGCTGTCATCACTGTCAGGAAATTCTGGTTGATCCCGATGATATGCTGAAAGCGGCGCTTAGGCTCAAAGATGCTCTTGTTCTGCGTTGTGGTGGTATGCAGTTAACACCGGGCAATGACAACAAAGGTGAATGGCTCAAAATCACGTATTACGATGAAGATGGTGCGGATGTCTCAGAGCTATTTCGGCTGACAACACCCGCGCAAAAAAAAGTGTTTGAGCTTCAGTTCATGCGTTGTCATCAACGCGCACCGGGTATTCCTCTGCATTGGGAAACAGCCGGAGATATTGCACAGCAGCTTTCTTTACTTCGGCACCCTGATTTTGTGGTTGCCCGGAAAAAAGGGCAATTCTGGCAGATCAGGGAGAAAATTTTCGACTATCAGGGCCGTTTCCGACAGGCTGCTGATTTGTATTAAACCGCGTTATCGCTCATACATTATCCGTACTTTCTATTTCAAACGACTTGTTATTCAAACTGCTGGCTATTTCAAAGTACATTCTATTTGCTGTCATAGCGGTTTTTCGTTAGAATGCCGCCCGCTTAACGTGTAATACATAACATTAAGCCAAGTCTCGAACCTGCTGCTGGGTCGCCTGTAGCAGGATTTATTTTCTTCTTTTATAGAGAAAAAATAATGTTAACTATTAATGCAGAAGTACGTAAAGAGCAGGGTAAGGGTGCGAGCCGCCGCCTGCGTAAAGCTAACAAGTTTCCAGCGATCATTTATGGTGGTAACCAAGAGCCAGTTTCTATCGAACTGGATCATGATTCAATTATCAACCACGAAAGCAAACCAGAATTTTACGAAGTTCTGACTCTGGTTGTTGATGGTAAAGAAACTAACGTTAAAGTGCAGGCAGTACAGCGTCATCCGTTTAAACCTAAACTGACGCACATTGACTTTCTGCGTGCTTAATTAGCCACAATCGAGCTTTTATCGGGACGCCGAGTAAATAACGCCGCCTTTGCGGCGTTATTTATTTCTATCTATCTATCTGCCTATCTATACTCGTCGTCTTTCAAGTTGTCTCTTTGTTGGTGCTCTCGTTTTCCGCCGCGATGCAACTCGAAATCCATAGGGTATATTTAATTTTATCGCGCCTGAATCTATCAATTACTAATTACCGCTGCCACGGCGTTGTAACTGATCACGCAGATTCGGCGGCGTGCCTTTAATCGTTAAGGTATCCGTTGCTGGATCCCAAAAAATTCGTTCTCCCAGTAACATCGCATCAAAATTAATCGTCAGCCCTCCGCCACTGCCGGCAAATTTTGTCAACTGACGCAATGTACCGCGATCTGCCGGAAAGCTCTCAGCTAATTCGTATCCCTGTTCCTGCGAGAATTGTTGAAAATTCTGTTCACCTAATGGGGGTAATTCCTGAGATAACTCTTGCAGTTTTATCTCCTCACCCGCTTGTAACTGCTCATTACAGTAGCTGTAAACCTGTTGGCGATAAGACTGCCGCTCACTTTTATCCAGTTGCGCTGATTCACAATAATCATCCACTGCCTGCAACAATCCTTTATTCTGGACCTTTGCATTCATTCCTTCGCTGGCAGCCAGAAAATCCATGAAAAAGTCAGAGACTTTGCGCCCTACCCGCCCTTTCAGGAACGTTAAGTAGCGACAAGATTCAGGATTCGTTTCCCACTCAGTCAAATCAATTCTGGCAACGATATCCGCATGAGGAATATCAAGATATTGCGTCGTATTCACATCCAGTTCTTCGTTAACCGAAGTACTGCTGCAACTATTCAGGACCGAGATTAACAAATACTCCACTGCCAGGTATCGGTACTGACAAAACAACACCGTTCCCCCCTCTGCAAATGGATATTTTGCCAATTCATCTTTTAGACGAACCGTCGCTGCCCGGCTAAAACCTAGAAAATCTTCATTTCCCTTGCGCTGATGACGGAGTGATTCCGCAAGTTCACTATCATCATTGAACACACCATAGGCCTTGCTTTTGGCGCTGTATACACGATGCAATTCCGCCATCATCTCTTCTACCACCTGATTGGTATCCAAAAGAGTGTTACGCAAAATCACTTCCAGTGTTTGTTCATCACGTTTAATCAACTGATGTAACGCGATCTGGGTAATTTCCAGACTCATTAATTATACTCCTTTTACAGCGTAGACCTTTGGGTCTTGCAGTTAGTGGCGTATTCAAACACTGTTATCTCTCTGCTGCAACCAAAAAACCCAATGATGGAAAAACGTTCGCAATTTAGTTTGCAACGTTGTTCACTTCAAAGACTAAAATGATGCATTGAACACAAGAATGACAATAAGTTATACGGGAAGGTAATTAAATTGTCATAAAAAAGCAGAAAATACCCCCTCTATACGGTAACATATGGGGCTTTGTACATTCAGGACACTTGAACCATGCCACAGTCATCTCGCTATGGCGATGAAAAAGTTGAACATTTATTAGCTGAACTAGTAAATGTATTCGAGAAAAACCATACTCCAACCGATCTCTCATTGATGATTTTGGGTAATATGGTCACGAATTTAATCAATACGAGTATTGCACCTGCTCAGCGCAGACATATCGCAAACTCGTTTGCCCACGCGTTACAATCTTCAATCAATGAAGACAAAGCGCATTAATTTTTCATTAAGCAATTAACGTAAGAATATATGGTGACTAGCCGCCAGCATTTCCGCGAAAAAGTGTCCCAGATGATCAGCTGGGGACACTGGTTTGCCCTGTTCAATATTTTGTTCAGCCTTGTGTTGGGCAGTCGCTACTTATTTGCATCCGACTGGCCGGGTTCATTGTTTGGTCGCATTTATGCACTGGTCAGTTGGCTCGGCCACTTCAGTTTCATTGTTTTCACCCTTTATTTACTGGTGATATTCCCGCTGACATTTGTTGTGATGTCACAGCGGCTGCTACGATTTATATCCGCTGCGCTTGCAACGGCGGGCCTGACACTATTGATATTTGATTCCGCTATCTATGCACGCTTTCACCTCCACCTGACACCTCTGGTCTGGGATCTGGTCACCAACCCAGAGCAAGGTGAACGCGCCAGAGAATGGCAGTTGATGTTCATCTACATTCCGGCTATTTTTCTAGTGCAGATGCTTTATGGCACCTGGAGTTGGCAAAAGCTGCGCAGCCTGAACCGACAACGGTTCGGCAAGCCATTAGCTGCGGTATTTATCAGCGCATTTGTTGCTTCCCATATGATGTATATCTGGGCAGATGCTAACTTCTATCGGCCGATTACCATGCAACGGTCGAATTTGCCGCTTTCATACCCAATGACAGCCCGCAGGTTTCTTGAGAAACATGGCTTGCTGGATTCTCAGGAGTATCAGCGTCGCATCAATCAACAGGGAAACCCTGCTGCGCTGTCCATTGAATATCCATTGAATGATCTGTCTTATCGTGACAGCGGGCGTGGTTATAATTTACTGTTACTGGTAGTAGATGGTCTGGGTAATACCGACATTACTACTGACAAAATGCCATTCCTCGAATCTTTTGCAAAAAATAACATTCAGTTTACTCAGCACTTCAGCACAGGTATGCAGAATGACACAGCGTTGTTCGGTTTATTCTATGGCATATCATCAGGTTATCTGGATGGCATTCTCAGTAGCCGAAAATCTTCAGCACTTATTGATGCCCTTACTCATCAAGGGTATCAATTCGGTCTATTTTCATCCGATGGATTCCAGACTCCGCTGTACCGTCAGGCTCTTTTAACCGACTATTCACTGCCTAATGGTGCCAGACAAAACGACCTCATTACGATGAAACAATGGCAGCAATGGCTGAACTTACGTAACAACACAACACCTTGGTTCTCATTCTTAAACATCAATGGTGTTTCAGGCCCATCAGATAAAATTGATAAAAAAGCGCTGGATGCCGAGTTTGGTCAAGTTTTAGATTCGCTGAAAAATAAAGGTATTCTGGATAACACCATCATTGCTATTACGTCTAAGCATGGTGACACAATTATCGATCATGCGCCGAGATGGTTTATTGACAACCAATTCAACCGAAAACAGATGCATGTCCCCTTGATCATTCACTGGCCGGATACACCTGCACAAACCATTAATAAACTGACTGGTCATCAGGATATTATGACAACCTTGATGCAGCGTTTACTGCATGTCAGTAATGCTCCCAGCGATTATTCACAGGGCGAAGATCTCTTCAGTGCCCAGAGAAACATTCCTTGGCTGATTACCGGTGAAAATGGTTCATTGATTGTGACGACAGCTCAAAACACCATTTACCTTTCCGGCGATGGTGAATACCATTTGTATGACTTAAACGGCAATGACATTCGCAATGCCAAACCAAATCTCACTCAGCTATTACAAATATTGACTGAAATTAAACGATTTTTGGCAAACTAATTGTT
>JAIRVT010000089.1 GCA_031253755.1 Enterobacteriaceae bacterium | reverse complement strand
CCAACTAAAACGGCTGAATCCAACCTTATTCATTACACGTTCATAGTCTTGGTGACTCCAGCGATAAAACGTGAAAGGGCTTGGTGGCGTTGTTAAAAATTCAGCTTGATAGCGGCAGCCTTCTCGCCAAGGCTCTTCAGCCAAAATTTTGAAACCATAATTATCACAATTTCCATTTTTTAATCGATAATCAGGCGATACCATGCAAGCAATTATTTTTCCTGAAGGTTTGAGATGAGCTGCTGCTGCTTGAAACATATTTTTAAGTTCATCAAGTGATTGAGAATAGTGAAATAAAAAGGCAGCAATAATGATATCAAATTTTTCGGATAATTGAATTTCACATACATTCTGTAGATGAAATTCAATATTATCACCATTCTGTATTGACTTAGTTTTAGCAAGCGCAATCATTTTCTCAGAAATATCTACGCCAACAACTCTTGATGCGCCACGACGGTGCAATTCCCGACCATAATAACCATACCCACAAGCCAAATCTAGAACTGACTTTCCGCGTATATCACCAATCATATTAAGTATGTCATGAAGCTCTGATTGCCGTTGAGCTACTGTATTAGAAAATTGCTCATAATGTTCTCCGATTACGTCATAACCTGGCTGTTCTTCCATTACTACGGCTCCTGATAAAAGTGTGTATTCATTTTCATGAAGAAATCTAATAGTGATATTATTAAGAAAGATAAAGTATCGTGAGATAATTAGATATAATTATTTTTATAACATGGATAATTTTATATATTATCAAAACCCTGATCCAGCAGCCCCCTACAATATTTATAGACTTTATAAAACGTTATATGGAATAAAAGACGTTTTTCTTAGTTTTGATAGAACTATAGACTGATGGTTTTATTAAGTTAATCAGTAACAGATATTTCTAGACTGATAATTCCATATCTTTGGTTTTCCGAAATGACAGTCTTTCTCAATTACCTACAAAAGGAAATTAATCATATAAATATATGCATTTAATTAAATTCGGGGTTTTACAGTTATCAATCGAATGATTTTTTAACCCCGAAATAATTTAATTTTTAATCAAATATTGCCCCGCCAATTTATCAAGGAAAATAAACAAGTTATTATTCATTTCACTATAATCATGGGCGCGTAATATTGCTGGTGTTTGTACAAATCGATGCTCATCTGCCATGTTCAATTCTTTTTCTGAATTTTCAATAAGCAATTCAACCACCTCTGTAGTCAGCTCCATATGACACTGGAAAGCATAAACCAGATCTTGGTATTTAATGATCTGTCTTGGACAACCTGCACTAAAAGCAATAATTTTTGCATCAGAAGTCAAACCCGGCATGTCGCTATGCCAGTGACCAACTTCAAGAGTTTCACCAAAATGGGTAAATTTATCGTCTTTTAATCCATCTTCAGTGAGCGTAATTGGGTGTTTTCCGATTTCTTTTTCCGGGCTAGGCTCGAAATTCGCCCCTAATGCGGCACCAATTAGCTGTGCCCCAAGGCAAACACCAATCACTGCTTTGCCTGCGGTAATTGCTTTCACAATAAGCTGTTTTTCTGCGGCTGCATCAAAATATGCGCATTCAGCTATTGTAGTTGTCGGGCTTTGTGGCCCACCCATAATGATCAAAAAATCGATACCTTCAACTGAATCCGGTAATTTATCACCAAGATAAACCCGTGAATATGCCGTCTGATAGCCTTTTGCATTCGCCCAATTTTCATATGCGCCGGGAGCTTCAAAGTATTCATGCACAACAAAATGAATCTTCACTACTTTATTACCTAATAAAAGAATTTAATTATTCCAGAAGAATGCCAATCCAACTTCAAGATGTCGCTTGCAAAACCATTTACAACATCATGTGAGTGTTTATATCTCCCCGCTTCGCGGGGAGATATAAGACGCATGTTGAAAGGTGGCGCTCATATGTGACCTTCGATGTGATGGTTAGTCCATAACATCATGATTATATTACCGATAATCGTCAATCGGTGCACAGGAACAGTGCAGGTTACGATCCCCGTAAACATCATCAAGGCGTTTTACTGCTGGCCAATATTTATTCGCCTTTGTCTCTGCTGTCGGGAAAACGGCTGTTTCGCGGCTGTATGCGTGCTGCCAGTCAGAAACCAATTCGCCCTGAACATGTGGCGCATTCACCAGCGGGTTATCTTCCGGTGACCATTCACCTTTTGCCACTTTGCTGATTTCTTCACGGATTGCCAGCATTGCATCAATGAAACGATCAATTTCAACCTGACTTTCAGATTCTGTTGGCTCAACCATCAATGTTCCGGCGACAGGGAATGACATCGTTGGTGCATGGAAGCCATAGTCAATCAGGCGCTTCGCAACATCCATTTCGCTGATGCCGAATTCTTCTTTCAGTGGACGAATATCCAAAATACATTCATGGGCGACGTAACCATCGCGTCCGGTATAGAGAATCTCATAGGCTCCCTTCAACCGGGCAGCAATGTAGTTTGCATTCAGGATAGCAACCTGACTGGCTTGTCTCAGCCCTTTTGCTCCCATCATGCGAATGTACATCCAGCTAATCGGCAGAATAGATGCACTACCAAATGGTGCAGCCGATACAGCGCCCAAAGAAGTTAATGCTTCCATTTCCACCACGGAATGACCCGGAAGAAACGGTGCCAGATGTTTTTTCACGCCAATCGGCCCCATACCAGGGCCGCCACCGCCGTGCGGAATACAGAAGGTTTTATGCAGATTCAGGTGCGAAACATCAGCACCGATAAAACCCGGTGTTGTGATCCCGACCTGAGCATTCATGTTTGCGCCATCAAGGTAAACCTGACCGCCATGTTGGTGAATGATTTCACAAACTTCACGGATGGTTTCTTCATAGACTCCGTGAGTCGATGGATATGTCACCATGATACAAGCCAGTTCATCACGATGTTTTTCCGCTTTTTCACGCAGATCCGCCAGATCGATGTTGCCTTCTTTATCGCAATTCACCACAACCACCGTCATGCCCGCCATATGTGCAGATGCCGGGTTTGTGCCATGTGCAGAGCTTGGGATCAGGCAGATATGGCGATGCTGCTCGCCACGGCTGGCGTAATAGTTACGGATAGTCAGCAAACCGGCATATTCCCCTTGCGCGCCGGAATTTGGCTGCATAGAAACGGCATCGTACCCCGTCAGCAATACCAACCAATGGGAGAGTTGGCTAATCATTTGGTGATAGCCCTGCGCCTGTTCCGGTGGGCAGAAAGGATGCAGGTCAGTAAATTCAGGCCATGTGATCGGCAACATTTCAGCCGCTGCGTTCAGTTTCATGGTGCATGAGCCCAATGGGATCATGGCCTGATTCAGCGCCAAATCTTTGCGTTCCAGACTGTGCATGTAACGCATCATATCTGTTTCACTATGATAACGCTGGAAAACTTCATGAGTCAGAATAGCATCATCGCGCAGCATTGAAGCTGGGATAGACTGGCTGTTGGCTGAAATTTCGCTGTCAAGGGTGTCGATATTTAAGGCTGTTTCAGAACCGGTCAATACCTGAAACAGTGCGATTAAATCTTCACGGCTGGTTTTTTCACTCAATGACACGCCGACTGCGCCAAGAATATCAGTGCGCAGGTTGATTTTCGCTTTTTCAGCCCGCGCCAGTATTGCTGCTTTATCCGCCGTTTCTGAGGTCGGTGTTTCGATGGTTAACGTATCAAACCATGTTTTGTGACGCAGAACCATACCTGCTTTTTGCAGACCTGCTGCCAAAATATCGGTCAACCGATGAATGCGTGCTGCGATTCTTTGCAACCCTTCCGCACCATGATAAACCGCATACATGCCTGCAATATTCGCCAGTAATACCTGCGAGGTACAGATATTAGAATTGGCCTTTTCACGGCGGATATGCTGTTCGCGGGTTTGCATCGCCATGCGTAGTGCCCGATTACCGGCAGCATCACGGGAAACGCCGATGATACGACCGGGCATTGAGCGTTTATACTCATCGCGGCAAGCGAAGAATGCTGCATATGGGCCACCATATCCCATCGGAACACCAAAGCGCTGGGCTGAGCCAAAAACAATATCCGCGCCCTGTTTGCCCGGTGCAGTCAACATGACCAATGCCATCATGTCAGCAGCAACACTCACAATGATTTTTTGCTGTTTCAGCTTCGCAATAAGCGAGCTGTAATCATGTAGCTCACCTGTCGTGCCTGCTTGTTGCAGCAGAACGCCGAAGATGTCGTCCAGTTCCAGTGCTTTTTCGGCTTTATCAACAATAACCTCAAAACCAAATGTTTGCGCCCGTGTCCGCACCACATCCAACGTTTGTGGGTGAATGTCATCAGCAACGAAAAAACGATCCGCCGCTTTCAATTTGCTGACGCGTTTTGCCATCGCCATCGCTTCGGCGGCTGCGGTGGCTTCATCCAGTAATGATGCCGAAGCAAGATCTAACCCGGTCAGATCAATGGTGACCTGCTGAAAATTCAGCAGAGCTTCTAATCTGCCTTGAGAAACCTCAGGCTGGTAAGGTGTATATGCAGTGTACCAGCCGGGATTTTCCAACAGATTACGCAGGATAACCGGCGGGAGAATTGAAGGGGCGTATCCCATGCCGATATAGGATTGATAACGTTTGTTCTGGCTCGCGATGGCTTTCAATTCAGCCAGCGCCTGTTGTTCTGTCGCTCCGGCACCTACCGCTGGCGGTTCTGGCAATGCGATATTACGGGGAACAATTTTATTCGTGAGATCCTCAAGGGAGTTAGCGCCAACTATCGTCAACATCTCTTTTTGCTGTTCAGCAGAAGAACCTATGTGACGACGAATAAATTCACCTTGATTTTCAAGTTGGATTAGGGTCTGGGTCATGGGTAAGTGTTCCTGAAACTAGCTAAAAACGGCAAACATAAAAATGCCCCATTCACTGTGTAACGTGGTGATATTAGTGAATGGGGTTGTAATTTATTAGTCTTCTTCTTCCAAAAGTGACTTATAGCTATTCGCATCCAGCAGGTTAGCCAATTCACTTTCATCGGTAATTCTGATGCGGAATAGCCAACCTTCGTTATAAGGCTCGCTATTCACGATTTCGGGAGAACCTTCCAGTTCTTGGTTAACAGCAATGACTTCTCCGCTTAGTGGCGCATAAATATCGGAAGCCGCTTTGACTGATTCAACAACGGCGCAGTCATCACCACTTCTGACTGCTGTTCCGACTTCGGGCAGATCCACAAAGACCATATCGCCTAATAACTCTTGAGCGTGTTCGGTAATACCGACGGTGTATTCATTGTTTCCTTCCGCGCGAACCCACTCATGTGATTCGGTGTATTTTAATTCGGCTGGCACGTGATTCATTTATTCCATCTCCTGGGTTTGATTCATTGATAATATGTTACGAGCAAAATCATCCGATAAGCGATTTGCCCATCCGTACAAAACCCGGTTTGACAACCTGAACCGGCATTTCACGATTACGGATCTGGACAATGGCCTTTTCTCCAATCCCTTGTGGAACGCGCGCAAGGGCAATACTGAATCCTAATGTTGGTGAGAATGTTCCACTGGTAATGACACCAAAACACACTTCACCTGCTTCATTCGTGAAGCCAACAGTTAACCCGCCGCGTAATACGCCTTTTTCACGCATGACTAGCCCAACCAGTTGCTCTGTTCCTGCTTCACGCTGTTTTAACAGAGCTTCGCGGCCGATAAATTGGCGATCTTCCGGTTTCCAGGCAATTGTCCATGCCATGTTGGCAGCCAGAGGCGAAACAGATTCATCCATTTCCTGACCATAAAGGTTCATGCCAGCTTCAAGGCGCAGTGTATCTCTCGCTCCCAATCCGGCTGGTTTAACCTCTGCGTTCAGCAATTGTTGCCAGAAATCAGCAGACTGCTCTTTAGGCAGCGCGATTTCATAGCCAGCTTCTCCGGTATAACCCGTTGTTGCGATAAATAAATCACCTGCCTGTACACCGAAGAAAGGTTTCATTTCCGCGATAGCGTGCTGTTGCTCTTCCTTCAATAAAGATTGTACTTTGGATTGTGCATTCGGGCCTTGAACTGCAATCAATGCCAAATCATCACGGACTGTGATATCAACAGGGTAATTTTTCGCATGTTGTTGGATCCACGCTAAATCTTTCTCGCGGGTTGCCGAGTTAACAACCAAGCGATAAAAATCATCAGTGAAAAAATAGACGATAAGGTCATCAATCACGCCGCCAGAAGCATTTAACATGCCGGTATAAAGCGCTTTGCCTTTTTCAGTCAGTTTGGCTACATCATTTGCCAGAAGGTAACGGAGAAAATCACGGCAACCTGCGCCGTGTAAATCCACAATTGTCATGTGGGAAACATCGAACATACCTGCGTCAGTTCGCACCGCGTGATGCTCGTCAATTTGTGAACCGTAGTGAAGGGGCATCATCCAGCCATGAAAGTCTACCATGCGTGCTCCGCACGCCAGATGCTGGTCATATAATGGGGTGTGTTTTGACATTATTTCCCTCTTTCCATTCTTAATATAAAAATGTTTTTTGATCTGAATAACATACGGCGTATTAACCGGCTGGTGTTGGATCATAAAGCGAAAAAGCGGTTAATAACGCAAACAAAACCTTAAATATACCCTATGGATTTCGAGTTGCATCGCGGCGGCAAACGAATAAATCCCCTGAGCATTGATGATAACTATGCGACTGGGACGAGCGAGCGAAGCCAACAAAGAGGCAACTTGAAAGACGACGGGTATAGAAGTTATCACTGAAAATGGAAATGAACCACAGAATAAATTATGTATTCTGAAGTGATACCCATAAAAATCTTTCACTATTGTGTAGAATTTTTTTCTGATTTATTGTGTGGAAACGCTAAAAATTAGCGATTTTTTGCGAAAAGATATTCTTTTTTATTAGAAATAGGCTAAAGCATGAAGTAAACCAACTGAACACACTTTAGCCTCACATTAAAAAAAATAATTCGAAATGACCGAAAGAATTAGATTTTTTCAACTGAAGATGTTTGAGTAACCAACCAGCTTGGCAGGTCATAAAGCCCCATCGCATGACGAAGTAGCTGTGGTTTCACGCCGGGCAGATGATTCGCCAAAGTCAGCCCGATATCACGGAACAGCTTTTTCGCCGGATTATTGCCATCAAATAACTGACGAAAACCCTGCATGCCGGCCAACATCGCGGCAGCACTGTGTTTACGCCGCCGTTCATAACGCCCAAGATAGAGATGTTGACCAATATCTTTGCCTTCTTGGTGTAAACGGTTTAGTTCACCAACCAATTCTGCAACATCCATAAACCCTAAATTGACGCCTTGCCCGGCCAATGGATGAATCGTATGGGCAGCATCTCCCAGTAAAGCCAGCCGATGAGCGGCAAAATTACGGGCATAGCGCCCTGTTAATGGAATGGTCTGGCGCTCACTAACCAACTCACATTGCCCTAATCGCATGTCAAAGGTCACACCCAGTTGCCGGTTAAATAATACGGTGTCCATTATTTTACGTTGTTGCGCAGACTCCGCCGGTAATGACCAGACGATAGAACATAAGTGTGGATCAGACAGCGGCAGGAAAGCCAGAATGCCATCCCCGTGAAAAACCTGACGTGCAACGCCCTGATGAGGCTCTGCGGTACGAATCGTTGCTACCAATGCATGATGTTCGTAATCCCAGAAAGTCAGTGGAATATCCGCATGTTGCCGCAGCCACGACTGCGCGCCATCCGCACCAACCACCAGCCTTGCTGTCAACATACGTTCATCAGACAGGCTTATAAAGGCTTCATTTTCTCCCCAAGCAACATTTTTAAGCGAAGCAGGAGTAAACAGTGTGATATCAGACAAATTTTCTGCCTGTTGCCACAGCGCTTGCCGGATGACATTGTTTTCGATGATATGCCCAAGATGATTCAGGCCATTTTCCACTGCATTGAACTGAATACGGCCGAAACTATCCTGATCCCAGACTTCCATGCCCTGATAAGGGCTGGCACGCATTGCCAGAATTTTCTGCCAGACACCCAGATGAGTCAATAACCGCTCACTGGCAGCATTGATGGCTGAAACACGCAAGGCATGTTCGTCACTGGCTTGAAAGGCGCTGGCTGGTGGATGCTCTTCTACAATCGCGATGCGCAAGCCGCTGCCGTGTAAACCACAGGCCAGCGCAAGGCCAACCATACCGCCTCCTGCGATCACCACATCAAATGATTGCATGATTTTTTCCTCTTAATCTGACTTATTCTGCCGCTGGTTTTACCGATGACTGATTTTGCCGATGACTGGCCTTATTGGTGCTCGTAACGGGATACCCAGCCCAGTGTCCGGCGGGCCAATGTGTTTTTCATCAATGGCAGCATTTCCATCGCCATCAGGCCAAGACTACGCCCGACTTTCAGCGGGAAATAGTCATTGGCAAACAACCTGACCAACCCATCGGTAATACCCACTGTCGTTTCACGATCAGCCTGACGTTGTTGCTGATAACGCGCTAAAACGTTGTATGAGCCGATATCGTGCCCTTCAATCGCAGCCGCCGAAATAACCTGAGCTAATGCCATAACATCACGGATGCCTAAATTAAAGCCTTGCCCTGCAATGGGATGCAGTGTTTGAGATGAGTTACCCACTAAGGCCAGACGATGGCTGATTTGCTGACTTGCGGTGGATAAAACCAATGGATAACAGTGCCGTTGACCCGTTTCCAGCATTTTACCCAGCCGCCAGCCAAAGGCTTTTTGCAAATGATGAAGAAATTCATCATCCTGCCATTGATTGATTTCCGCCTGTTTTTCCAAGGGGTGACACCAAACCAGTGAGCTGCGAGATTCTGACATTGGCAACAACGCCAATGGGCCATGTTGGGTAAAGCGTTCAAATGCCCGGCCTTGCGGATGTTCCGATGTCAAAACATTGGCAATCATGGCAACCTGACCATAATTTTGTTTCTGCCACGGAATATGACACGCTTTTGCCACCGCTGATTGACTGCCGTCTGCGGCTACCAATAGTTTTCCGGTGAGTATTTCACCATTATCCAGACAAATAGAAACCGAAGCATCCCGGCGCTCAACGAAATTAACTTTAGCCGGGCAATAAAGATGGATATTCGGTGCCTGTTGTAGCAAGTCAAACAGGCGTTTTCCGGCATCGTGCAATTCAATAACATGGCCCAATGCCGGAATGTGATAGTCATCAGCCCGAATATTGACAAAGCCATGATGACTACGGTCACTGACATGGACGTGAGTAATTGGAGTCACACAGTCTTTCAGGGCAGACCAGACGCCTATCTGGTTCAGGCGCTGGCATGTTCCATACGCCAACGCAATGGCTCTTGCATCAAAGCCCGGATGTTCCTGTGTTGGTTCTGCGGCTTCAATTAAAGAAACCTGCAACTGTCCTCGACTCAAGGAAGAAATAGCCAGTGCCAATGTTGCACCCGCCATTCCTCCTCCTACAATAATCACGCTCATTTATGTAACCCTAATTCTGTCTTGCCTGTGCCATCAGTGCTTCAATTTCATCGGGATCTTTGACGACATATTCAGTCAAATTTTCATTGCCTGATTCGGTAATCACAATATCGTCTTCAATGCGGATCCCGATGCCACGATATTCTGACGGAACATCCGCATCTGGAGCGATATACAGCCCCGGCTCAACCGTCAGTGCCATGCCGGGTTCCAGAATGCGATCACGATCAATGCCATAGTAACCGACATCGTGAACATCCAGCCCCAGCCAATGGCTTAAACCATGCATGAAAAATTGACGATAAGCATTGGTCTCGATCAAATATTCGACTTCTCCGCGCATAACACCCAATTTGACCAACTCTTCCACCATGATACGCACCACCTGCTCCGTCACTTTGTGGATGTTCGTACCCGGCTTATAAAGCTCAAGAGAAACATTGAGTGTTTTCAGCACAATGTCATAAATTTCCCGCTGAGGGCGCGTGAATTTGCCATTAACCGGAAATGTCCGGGTAATGTCTCCCGCATATCCCTCACATTCACACCCTGCATCAATCAACACCAAATCTCCCTCTTTCATGCGACGGTCATTTTCGGTGTAATGCAGAATGCATGCGTTTTCCCCAGCACCGACAATGGTGTTATAGGCAGGATTACGGGCACCGTGATAGGTAAATTCATGGTGGATTTCAGCTTCAAGCTGATATTCAAACATATCAGGACGGCATTTCTGCATGGCTCTGGTATGCGCCTGTGCGCTGATTTTCCCGGCCTTGCGCATAATGTCCAATTCTGCTTCCGATTTAAACAGACGCATTTCGTGCAGCCACGGACGCCAATCCGTCATCATCGATGGGGCGCTGAGATTACGGCGGCTGTTCTTCCGTAACTTATCCAAGGCACTGAACACTATTTTGTCGGCATACTCAAATTCCCCTTGAGCATGATAAACCACGTCTAATCCATTCAACAGTAAGTAGAGTTGTTCATCAATATCATCAAAAGGCAGGGCTCTATCCACGCCCAATTTTTCAGGCGCGGCTTCTTGCCCTAGACGACGACCAAACCAAATTTCGGCTGTGAGATCCCGCACCCGATTAAATAATACACTGTGGTTATGATTTTCATCACTTTTGATCAGGATAAGAACAGCTTCTGGTTCACTAAAACCAGTCAGGTAAAGAAAATCACTATGCTGACGATAAGGGTATTCATTATCTGAGTTGCGGGTCGCAGGCGGAGCTGCAAAAATAATGGCGGCACTGGCCGGAGCCATTTTCGACAACAATACCTGACGACGGGATAAATATTCTTGTTTTGTCATACCTTCTCCTGCAATCTCAATATTATTAATTAGTCACCAATCAATGCAGCGTTGGCTTCTCATCTTTTTTTGTATTGCTTACTTTCTTGGATGTTGCCAGTGCAATATAACAAAGTTGCACTGCAACACGGACATATTCCATCACTTCTTCTAATGCCTGAGAGAGTTCTTCCTGATCTTCGCTTTCGTCGTATCCCAACATACCGATATCACGCAAGTCAGTGACCACCTCCTTAATTTCTGGCTTTTCAGTTAATTTAGGACTTGCAACACCTAGCCCTAACAAGAAATGATTTACCCACCCTGCCAACGCATCAGCACATGCAAAAACACCCGCTTCATCATCAGGCAGCAGTAAATTAAAATTAAAGTTACTATCATCCAGTGATTCGAACGTGATTTCATACAATTCTCTGATGGGCCGCGCTAAAACTTGTGAGAATGCCAGGCCATCATTCGCGAGATCATGGACGAGAGTCTGCCAGCTACTGTCGTGATTTCCACCACATAATAAGCCACTTATTAAGCCATGCATTTCTGCGGCGGTCAGCGCAACGGACTGTTGATGCAAAATTTCATCAAATGATTGATAATTAGGTAATGCGTTTTGTATAGACATGTATATTGATCATCGTTGGCGATATAAGTTCGTGCTATGCTACCATCAAGGGGAGTCGCTATACCAGACAACATACTAGGTTGTCTTTTGGTATTGTTCAGCAATGATCAGTGTCGGCCTTGTTTTTATATCAAAATTGCTTTTTACATCCAATAGATTTCAAGCCAGCAGTAACTTGAAAAATAGAGAACGTATATCAAAATTAGGATACCCATAAAGGTATCGGCACAGTAATAAATCAGGAAGGTGTCATGTCTGCACAACCAGTAGATATTCAGATTTTTGGGCGGTCATTACGTGTCAATTGTCCACCAGAGCAGAAAGAAGCATTGCTGGCTGCTGCGGAGGAACTTGAACAGCGTTTGCATAATCTCAAAGAACGCACCAGAGTGACTAACACTGAGCAACTGGTTTTTATTGTGGCACTGAATATTTGTCATGAGTTGGCACAGGAAAAAATGAAAACTCGTGATTATGCTTTTAATATGGAGCAGAAAATTAAAATGCTCCAGCAAACTATTGAACAGGCTTTGTTTGAGCAAGGTAATAAAATTTAGAACAAAATGGCCACGCCAGCGGGTTGCTTAATCTGTCCATCAGCTGAACTTTGCTGATAAATCAGGCAGTAGTTACGATAGATGAATATAACCAGTTGCTTTCTCCGTTTAGTTCCATACAATAGACTGCATGTTGTTACTTAGAGTCCACTGGGCAGGTTTCTAACGAATAGCCTGATTAATGGCTTAAGTAGCAAAAAAATTTCTCTAAGGTGTTTGTGAGCAGGAATGTCCCCTGAGCCGATATTTCATATCTTATAGAATGTGGTGCTCCGTTTTTTGTGAGCAAGCTTGGCCTGACCAAGAAGCCTAATTGAGGCGACGCCATGTTCACCTTGAACCAAGGGTTCAAGGGTTACCACCTGCAACGGCATCTTGGAGAACCCTATTTTTATCTGTACTCTGTTTATCTGTGTCGTACTCTTTTCTGCACTGAACAGGCAGGTATCATGCAACCAGATTCTTTCTTTTCTCTCCGAAAACACATCAGACAAAACATCCGCCAACAGCGTAAAAATCTCACTTCTGAACAACAATTGCAATTTGCTCTACAAGCTGCTGAACAAATTATGTCTCATCCTCGAATACGGCAAGCCTCGAAAATTGCACTGTATCTCTCTTTTGATGGCGAGTTAGATACGCGTCCGTTGATTCAACGGCTTTGGCAGCAAAATAAGCAGGTTTATTTGCCGGTATTGCACCCTTTCAATCAGCATCATCTGCTGTTTTTGCGTTACCAGCCGGATACGCCTCTCATTCGGAACACATTTAATATAGAGCAACCACAGTTGGATATCCGGCAGGTTTTACCGGCTTCTGAGCTTGATATTATGTTTATTCCACTGGTTGCTTTTGACCGTACAGGGCAACGTTTGGGTATGGGAGGCGGTTTCTACGACAGAACGCTTGCCAATTGGCAACAGAAAAACTTTTATCCAATGGGGTTGGCACACGATTTGCAACTAGTGGATACGCTACCCAGTGCAAGTTGGGATATTCCCCTGCCGGAAATTATCACGCCAGCAAAAATATGGCGCTGGAGCTGAAAATAAAAATTTATTCTTCTCGATAAATGAAGCAGATAAGGGCTATGTTTTGATAGCCCTTATGATGTTTAATGCTTCTTTAATATTGTGTTTAATGATTTGTTTAATACTGCGCGTTTAAGCGTTTTTTCGCCCTAGTCGCTGTCTATCTTCACGTTAGTAAAGCAAGCGCGAACGAATTGTGCCAGGCACAGCTTTCAGTTTCTGTAATACTAGTTCTGCCTGAGCCGGGTTTTGCGTCATGATATCGATAACCACATAACCAATATCACCTTCAGTACGCAGGTATTGCGCTTCAATATTAATGGTCTGATCGGTGAAAACCTGGTTGATTCTGGTCAAAATACCCGGACGGTTTTCATGAATATGCAATAACCGGTTGGTATCTTTTGCATGCACAGGCAATGAAACTTCCGGGAAATTCACCGCCGACAGCGTAGAACCGTTGTCTGAATATTTGACCAGTTTTCCGGCAACTTCATAGCCAATGTTCTGTTGTGCTTCTTGGGTAGAACCTCCGATATGAGGCGTCAACAGCACATTATCAAACTTGATTAACGGAGAAATAAAAGGCTCGCTGTTTGTTGCGGGTTCTGTCGGGAAGACGTCAATGGCAGCACCGGCAATATGTTCGATTTCGAGTGCTTCAGCCAGTGCAGGAATATCGATAACAGTACCGCGTGAAGCATTGATCAAAATAGAGCCGGGTTTCATCAGCTCTAATTCTGCTGCTCCAATCATATTTTTGGTCGAACCGGTTTCAGGAACATGCAGGCTCACAACATCACTCATATTTAACAATTCAGATAAATGATGAACCTGTTGAGCATTTCCTAACGGCAGCTTGTGTTCGATATCATAAAAATACACATTCATACCGATACTTTCAGCCAAAACACTGAGCTGCGAACCGATATGGCCGTAACCAATGATGCCTAATTTTTTACCACGTGCTTCATAGCAGCCAGAGGCTTGTTTGTTCCACACACCCTGATGAGTTTTTGCGTTGGCTTCAGGAATACGGCGCAATAACAGCAATAATTCCCCCAATACCATTTCAGCTACTGAGCGTGTATTAGAGAATGGTGCGTTAAATACCGGAATGCCGCGTTTCGCTGCCGCTTTCAGATCAACCTGATTTGTCCCGATACAGAAACATCCGACGGCAACCAATTTTTCAGCCGCTGCAAAAATTTCTTCGGTGAGTTGAGTACGGGAGCGAATCCCGACAAATTTGGCATCCAGAATTGCTGCTTTCAGCTCTTCTGGCTCTAATGCCCCTTTGTGATATTCAATATTGCTGTACCCTGCTGCCCGTAAGTTGTCTACTGTACTTTGATGAACGCCTTCCAGCAGCAAAAATTTAATTTTGTCCTTTTCGAGAGATACCTTAACCATGTTCCCGCCCTAGTTATCTATACCCGTCATCTTTCAAGCTGCCTCTTTGTTGGCTACGCTCGCTCCAATCACCGTGATACAACTCAAAATCCATCGGGTATACGTTGATTATTTTTCCTAAAATAACAAAAAAATCGTCAACAGCAATATAATTAGCGACCTGTAAAACAGAATAAGTAACAGTAAAAAAGTTGTTACACAAAGTAAAATTTTTAGTTTCAAGAAAAATATAGGATTTTTTTGGATAAACAACCAAAAATGCAATATATCCCTCTAAATTTTATTTTTTTGAATCAGTATGAAAATTGTTTAAGGGCAGAACATTCTGCCCTTAATGGCTCACAACAACTTTGCTATCGTTTTTACACGACCGTTTTAACGCCATTCGCCGTTCCAACCAGCACAACATCCGCACCACGATTGGCAAACAGACCAACAGTGACCACACCTGCAATGGCATTAATTCTGTTTTCTAATTCGATGGCGTTAACGATGGCAAGATTGTGAACATCTAAAATAACATTTCCGTTATCGGTGACAACATTCTGGCGATAAACCGGTGTTCCTCCCAATTTCACCAGCTCACGAGCAACATAAGCACGTGCCATTGGAATAACTTCAACCGGTAGCGGGAATTTGCCCAGCACATCAACCTGTTTGGATTCATCAATAATGCAAATGAATTTTTTAGCAATAGCCGCAATGATTTTTTCTCTGGTCAGCGCCGCACCACCGCCTTTAATCATCTGCTTATGCGCGTTGATTTCATCCGCACCATCAACATAAATACCCAGAGAGTCAACTTCATTGCAGTCAAACACAGGGATACCCAGACTTTTCAATTTCTCAGTCGATGCTTCCGAGCTGGATACCGCGCCTTCAATCTGGTCTTTCATTGTTCCCAGAGCATCAATAAAATGAGATGCCGTTGAACCTGTACCCACTCCCACAATGGTTCCCGGTGTGACATATTCCAGCGCTGCCCAGCCTACTGCTTTTTTCAGTTCATCCTGTGTCATATCAATTACTGCCTATAATTTAAGTACAAGGAAAAAGGACAAGAAAAAATTCAGCCGCCAGTATAAACAATATTTGATCTTACCTTGTGAAAAAATATGGCATAGTGCTACCCAGCCCGAAAAATATTTTGAACACACAATATTTTTTTAATAAGAACTGGATCTTGTTCACAAATATCATTCCAGCATAGTCAATGAAAAGAGCCAAAATGGAGAAACTGATTTTCAATGAAACGGCCTGATTACCGATCCCTTCAAGCGTTGGACGCCGTGATCCGTGAACGTGGTTTCGAACGTGCAGCACAAAAACTTTGTATCACTCAATCTGCGGTATCACAACGTATCAAGCAGTTAGAAAGTTTATTTGGCCAACCACTGTTGGTGCGCACTATTCCGCCACGCCCGACAGAACAAGGTCAGAAGCTGCTCGCGTTATTACATCAGGTAGAGCTGCTCGAAGCACAATGGCTTGGTGATGAAAATGGTCATGAAACACCTTTGTTGCTCTCTCTCGCTGTCAATGCGGATAGTCTGGCAACCTGGCTTTTGCCTGCGCTCCATCCGGTCCTTTCCGATTTACCTATCCGGCTCAACATTCAGGTCGAAGATGAAACACGCACTCAAGAAAGCCTGAGACGTGGGGAAGTTGTCGGCGCAATCAGTATTCAGCCACAACCGCTGCCAAGTTGTCTGGTGGATAAACTGGGTGCTCTTGATTATCTGTTTGTTGCTTCACCACAATTTGCAGAACGCTTTTTCCCCAATGGCGTGACGCGTTCAGCTTTACTGAAAGCACCCGCCGTGGCATTTGACCATTTAGATGATATGCATCAGGCATTTTTACAGCAAAATTTTGACTTATCTCCGGGCAGCGTGCCCTGCCATATCGTTAATTCGTCCGAGGCGTTCGTTCAATTGGCAAAACAGGGCTCAACATGTTGCATGATCCCACATTTACAAATCGATAAGGAGCTGACAGCGGGTGAATTAGTGGATTTAACGCCCGGTTTGTATCAGCGCCGTATGCTTTACTGGCACCGTTTTTCCCCGGAAAGTGCTGCGATGAGAAAAGTGACTGACGCCCTGTTAGCTTTAGGACGCCAGATGTTACGCCAAGAAGATGATGAGATTAATTAACGCTGTAATTCAAAAACAGCATCAACATGATCAGAAAACTCGATGCTTTGCGGCTCATAAGTTTCATCAGCTGAATTTGCCTCCGCTGCCGCAGACAGGGCTGCTGCTTTTAATTGAAAGCGGCTTATTGGAGATGATATCGCTTCTGGTGGACGATAAGTGATGCTATATACTGAGCCTAACTTACTATTAAACCCTTTTGCCAGTGCAGTAGCTTGTTGAATCGCATTTGCAATGGCTTTTTGTCTGGCTTCATCACGATAATTCTGAGGGTCGGCAACGCTGAATTGCACAGAACCAATTTCATTCAGCCCGGCTTTCAGAGCACCATCCAACAGTGAATTGAGTTGATCCAGCTTACGAACTTTAACTTCAACTGAACGATACGCCGTGTATCCGGTGAGCGTTGACTTACCTGTTTTTTGTTCATATTGATATTCGGGCTGAGTACGTATATTAGCCGCGTTAATATCTTTTTTGTCGATACCATGATTTTTCAGAAAATCAAAATACTTCGCGACACGCTCATCAACTTTATTTTTGGCATCAGTCGCACTTTTCTGGCTGACTTTCACATGGATCATCAAAGTTGCCATATCTGGATTGGCTTTGATTGTTGCATTACCGGATGTTGATATATAAGGAACAGACGGCAACTCCGCAGCCGAAGCTGCCACACATGACAAACTGCCGACAGCCAACATCATGGCGAATACCAGCGAGTTACGTTTCACTACAACCTCCTTTCGGATATACCTTTCTGTTTTATACCCGCCGTCTTTCAAGTTGTCTCTTTGTTGGCTGCACTTGTTTGCCGCCGCGATGCAACTCGAAATCCATAGGGTATACTTTTAACCTACAATGCTGGATTAATTCTCTTTGGATTAACCTAATGAAATAAACCTCTGGCTAAACTCCATGCTATATACCACATCACACTACCGACAAAAAGATTAATGATTCGTTGTGAACGCGGTTTGTTGAGTATAGGTGAAAACCAGGCAGACAGAATCGCTAATGCAAAAAACCAACTGAGTGATGCAGCCATAGCGCCCGTTGCAAACCACGGCCGGACTTCTGACGGTAATTGCCCACCGACACTGCCTAAGACGACAAAGGTATCCAAATAAACATGAGGATTTAGCCACGTTACAGCAAATAGTGTGACAATAATGCGCCAGCGATTCTGAACTAATCCTTCAGGCCGGGAAAGTGCGATATCCGCTGAAAAGGCCGTGCGGAAAGCTCCCCATCCGTACCAAAGCAAAAATGCCACGCCTCCCAATGTCACGAATGACAGCAGAAATGTTGACTGCCCAAGTAAGGCACTGCCGCCAAAAACCCCCGCCATAATCAGAATAATGTCACTGATGGCACATAATGTGGCACTCATCAAATGAAACTGTTTTTTACTGCCCTGCTGCATGACAAAAACATTTTGTGGCCCAAGAGGAATAATCATCGCAGCACTAAGGAAGAATCCCTGAATTAACGTTGAAAACATGCAAAAATTCCTGATATTTATTCAACCCGATAAAGTTTGACTGCATATTAGGAAATTTCACATATTAGGCAAAATGAATAATTCTTATCCATCATTAAAGAAATTTATAATCCAGAAAGCGCTTTCAGGAGGAACTGCACCTCTCATCTTTCAAGAAGCGTCTGCCCGACTGGCGTGAGCAACTGTTTTGCTCACACCAGACATGTTGACTATTCGTTAATTTTTTTCTGAAGCCCAGCTTGTTGCTGATGCAGATAAACATCCATTTGAGGAAAAGGAATGCCAATCTTGTGCTTGTCTAAGGTACGTTTAAAGTTTTCCATCAAATCCCAATAAACGTTCCAGGCATCCCCATTGGTTGTCCATACACGCACAATAAAATTCAATGATGACGGTGCCATTTCATGTAACCGAATCGTAACACCTTTCTCATGCTGGATACGGTTATCTGCTTTGATTACGTCACCCAATACTCTCTTCACTTCGTCAATATCCGCATCATAAGCAACACCAACCATGATTTGAGTACGACGATTTGGTTCTCGGCTAGTATTGATGATGTTATCTGAGATAATCTTTCCGTTCGGGATCACAATAATACGGTCATCCGTCGTGCGTAAGGTTGTGGAAAAAATCTGAACCTGCATCACCGTACCTTCCACGGCACCGATTTTGACATATTCACCTGCACGAAGCGGACGAAAAATAACCAGAAGTACGCCAGCAGCAAAGTTGGACAATGAGCCTTGTAATGCCAGACCAACAGCCAAACCTGCGGCACCCATCACTGCAATCACCGAAGCAGTTTGAATGCCTAATTTCCCAAGCACGGCAATGACAGTAAACGCGCTAATGGCGTAACGGATTATTGCCGATAAAAAGTCAGAAATCGTGGTATCAATGCCACGTAATGACATCACACGCTTTACCGTTTTGCTCACCAGTTTGGCAATGGTCAAACCCACAACCAGAATCAAAATAGCAAATACGACATTAACGACATATTGGATCAAAACGCCTTGATTGCTGACAAACCAATGTGTTGCTTTATCAATCTCACCTGACAGATTGAGCTCTTCCATAAAAGCCTACCTTTCTTGTTGAGTCTCATCGGGATATGGCGAATCAATCCTCCCGACAGCACAGACCCTATTCATAATTAAAAGACCAACAGGGCATTAAACGCAAATGACACAAAATAATGGAATGCAGATTATGACAGAAAGTGACTACGCATTGAAAATAAATGCTGATTTTCAACCATTTTTCAAAACAAAATCTCTGTAATTCACCAACATATCGATAAAATCATCTACTCCACAAAATGCGATACTTTCATTATCGTAATAGCTCATTCCCTCTTCTATCTCCCCGGTATCAAACTCGATCTGATTGGCTCGGATCATGATCTCCTCTTCATTCATCAGCAAAGTGTACTCATGACCGTCCAATTGCCACTGGCGCTCACTTCCTTTTATCTCTGCCAGCGCTGAAGTTATTTTATCCAGAACACTCACATCACCTTTTACTTCTTCATTCAGCCAATGCCCCACAGCTTCATGATCCATCGAAAAACGGCTTGTCACCTGACCGGTCACGTCCTGCATAAATTCATATTCCATCACACACCTCCAACATATTACTGACAATTACTCTGACTAATATCATCTGAATTTTAACCACTTTCGTTAATGCTACCTCAGAGGCAGCGCACAAAAAAAGGAGGCTTTTGCCTCCTTTGTTGGAAATATACTTTTTTATACTGCGGTTTGGAAGATGACCTCATCCGCTTTTTTCGTATACTGATTCAATTGATCAAAGTTGAGGTAACGGTAAGTATCTGCTGCTGTTTCATCAACTTTCTCCATGAATTGCAGATACTCTTCTGGTGTTGGCAGACGCCCCAACAATGACGCGACTGCTGCCAGTTCCGCTGAAGCCAGATAAACATTCGCCCCTGCTCCCAAACGGTTCGGGAAATTACGGGTAGAAGTCGATACCACAGTCGTACCATCACCAACACGTGCCTGATTCCCCATACACAGTGAGCAGCCAGGGATTTCAATACGTGCCCCGCTCTTACCAAAGACGCTGTAATAGCCTTCTTCAGTCAGCTGAGCCGCATCCATTTTGGTTGGTGGTGCAACCCACAAGCGAGTAGGTAGCTGACCTTTATGTTGATCCAATAACTTACCGGCTGCACGGAAATGGCCAATATTGGTCATACACGAGCCGATAAACACTTCATCAATCTTATTGTTAGCAACGGAAGATAACAAACGTGCATCATCTGGATCATTCGGTGCGCATAGAATCGGTTCTTTGATATCAGCCAAATCAATTTCAATCACTGCGGCGTATTCTGCATCAGCATCCGCTTCCAACAATTGTGGGTCTTTCAGCCAATTTTCCATACCGATAATCCGGCGTTCCAGTGTCCGGCGATCGCCGTAACCTTCCGAAATCATCCACTTCAACAACACTACGTTGGATTGCAGATATTCAATGATTGGCGCTTTATCCAGCTTGATGGTACAGCCAGCTGCTGAACGTTCTGCGGATGCGTCTGCCAGCTCGAATGCCTGCTCAACTTTGAGTTCCGGCAAGCCTTCAATTTCCAGAATGCGGCCAGAGAAAATGTTTTTCTTACCTTTTTTCTCAACCGTCAGTAAGCCTTGCTGAATGGCATAGTAAGGAATGGCATGAACCAGATCACGCAGAGTAATGCCCGGCTGCATTTTGCCTTTGAAACGCACTAACACGGATTCTGGCATATCCAACGGCATAACACCCGTTGCCGCCGCAAATGCCACCAACCCTGAACCCGCCGGGAAAGAAATACCGATAGGGAAACGAGTATGAGAATCGCCGCCAGTACCCACGGTGTCCGGCAGTAACATGCGGTTCAGCCAGGAGTGGATGATGCCATCTCCCGGACGCAATGAAACACCGCCACGGTTCATAATAAAGTCAGGCAATGTGTGATGTGTTGTGACATCAACCGGTTTCGGATAAGCCGCTGTGTGACAGAAAGACTGCATAACCAGATCGGCGGAGAAGCCAAGACAGGCCAGATCTTTCAGCTCATCGCGGGTCATCGGGCCAGTGGTATCCTGAGAGCCGACGGACGTCATTTTTGGCTCACAGTACTCGCCCGGACGAACACCGGTAGTTCCACAGGCGCGACCGACCATTTTCTGCGCCAGCGAGAAACCACGATTGCTTTGTTCAACCGCTTTCGCCTGACGGAAAATATCACTGTATGGCAGGCCTAAGGATTCGCGGGCTTTAGCGGTCAGACCACGACCAATAATCAACGGAATACGGCCACCGGCACGGACTTCATCAATCAGAACATCGGTTTTCAGTTCAAACGTCGCCAAGACTTCATTGGTATCATGACGGCGGATTTCACCTTGATAAGGATAGATATCAATGACATCGCCCATATTGAGGCTGGAAACATCCACTTCAATGGGCAATGCGCCTGCATCTTCCATCGTATTGAAGAAAATCGGTGCAATCTTGCCACCCAATACCACACCACCACTGCGCTTGTTCGGCACATGCGGAATATCTTCACCCATAAACCACAATACCGAGTTGGTTGCAGATTTACGGGAAGAACCGGTTCCTACAACGTCACCGACATAGGCCAGAGGGTGACCTTTTTTATTGAGTTCTTCGATTTGCTTGATTGGACCCACTGTTCCCGCCTGATCAGGCTCAATGCCTTCACGGGCATTTTTTAGCATGGCTAAAGCATGTAACGGGATATCCGGGCGTGACCACGCATCTTGCGCAGGAGAGAGGTCATCAGTGTTCGTTTCACCGGTAACTTTAAAAACGGTAACGGTAATCTTTTCTGCCAGCCCCGGACGGCTCAGGAACCATTCGGCATCCGCCCATGACTGAATAATTTGTTTAGCGTGTGGGTTGCCTGCTTTCGCTTTCTCTTCCACATCATAGAAATTGTCAAACATCAGCAACGTATGTGACAGAGCTTTCGCAGCGATTGGGGCTAATTTTTCGTCATCCAGCGCATCAATCAAAGCGTGAATATTATAGCCGCCCTGCATAGTGCCCAATAATTCGATTGCTTTTTCCCGTGTCACAAGTGGAGAAGTGGTCTCACCCTTGGCAATTGCAGCAAGGAAACCGGCTTTCACATAAGCGGCCTCATCAACACCAGGAGGAACACGGTTCGTCAGCAGGTCTGACAGGAAATTTTCTTCACCTTTAGGTGGGTTCTTCAGTAATTCGACCAGCGCGGCTGCTTGAGCTGCATCTAATGGCTTAGGTACGATGCCTTGCGCTGCACGTTCCGCTACGTGCTTACGATATTCTACTAGCACGACTTACTCCTCGCTCTCATTGTCATTTTATATGCCCGGCTCTGCATCCGGTAATGATCACCATGAAATGACCACCAAGGATGCCAGGTCAGAGGATTCTGCTCACATAGTTTTAAAATTCACATCACTCTAAAATCATGCCGAGCTTCGGGCGGCTAGCATAGCAAATTTTGAATGGCATGTTAATTCATTCACATAAAATCAACATTGAACCATGATAAAATTCTGTACAAATGAGAATAAGAAGAGTATCAAGGCATTAAATGCTGTTTATAGGAAAAAGCCATGAAAATGCCAGGGTTATTTCAAAATATTTTATCCAGAATACAGAAAAGAGAATCACCGAAAGAAAGATACATTCGATTATTTGAAACAACAATAAGAGAAGTCAATCAAGCTGAAATGTTTATCGCTCTCATGAAAATTAAAATTAATACTAGTGATTGGTATTCAACATTAAACTCTTCTATTTCCTCAGATATAGCAAGGCATGGTACATTTAATGCGGTATCACATGAAATAGAAAATATCTATCAAAATCCGAAAGAAATAAATGCGACGAAATACCATCGCTATTTTATCTGCTTATCCCAAAATACCCCCGTCGGTATAATGACTTTTGTTCCGGGCGGTTCTTCTTTTTTCAATGAAAGTTCAAGTAAAATAGGATTTATGCTCACTCATCCCGGCAGTCATGGCTGTGGAAGTTTGCTGGTTGAAAAAGCAGTAGAATTATTAACAGAGGATGAACTACTGGTAAGCGCTAAACCTTATTCTGTACCTTTTTATAAAAACTTAGGGTTTGAACAATATGGAATTAATAGTGCAAATACAACCTCAATGAGATTAACTCCTTCAGAAAGTGAAAAATGGGTATTTTCAGGAACGCATTATCGTTTGAGACAATATATTTAATATGATCAGATTATTGAAATTAAACGATTTTGAATTAACAAGTAATAACGGCTTCCATCGCTGAAAGCCGTTTATTTTATTTGTTTAACAGACTACAAATGCTAATTATTTCTTTTTCTTTGCCTTAGGATTTGGCAAGTCAGTAATGCTGCCTTCGTATATCTCCGCAGCCATACCGATTGATTCGTACAGAGTCGGGTGAGCGTGAACAGTCAGTGCCATGTCTTCTGCATCACAACCCATTTCGATTGCCAGACCGATTTCACCCAGCAATTCACCACCGTTAGTGCCAACAATTGCACCACCGATAATACGGTTGCTTTCTTTATCGAAAATCAGTTTAGTCATACCTTCTGAACAATCAGAAGCAATCGCACGACCGGAAGCAGCCCAAGGGAAAGTTGCTGTTTCGTAACTGATACCTTTCTCTTTCGCTTCTTTCTCAGTCAGGCCAACCCATGCAACTTCCGGTTCAGTGTAAGCAATGGATGGAATAACTTTCGGATCGAAGTAATGTTTCTTGCCAGAAATCACTTCTGCGGCAACGTGACCTTCGTGAACACCTTTGTGTGCCAGCATTGGCTGACCAACGATATCACCGATAGCAAAAATATGCGGTACGTTAGTGCGCATTTGCTTATCAACACGGATAAACCCGCGCTCGTCAACAGCAACACCCGCTTTTTCAGCATCGACCAGCTTGCCATTTGGCACACGACCGATAGCAACCAGAACCGCATCATAACGCTGAGGCTCGGCTGGCGCTTTTTTACCTTCCATTGTTACGTAGATGCCGTCTTCTTTCGCTTCTACCGCAGTCACTTTGGTTTCCAGCATCAGGTTAAATTTCTTGCTGACACGCTTAGTGAATACTTTAACAATGTCTTTGTCCGCAGCAGGAATAACCTGATCGAACATTTCTACCACATCAATCTGAGAACCCAGCGCGTGGTAAACCGTACCCATTTCCAGACCGATAATACCGCCGCCCATCACCAACAGACGTCCCGGAACTGTTTTCAGCTCCAGAGCATCGGTGGAATCCCATACGCGAGGGTCATTATGTGGAATAAATGGCAGCTGAATTGGGCGTGAACCCGCTGCGATGATGGCATTATCAAAATTAATCGTTGTTGAGCCGTTTTCGCCTTCAACTACCAGAGTGTTAGCACCGGTAAACTTACCAATACCGTTAACAACGTTAACTTTACGGCCTTTAGCCATGCCGCCCAGACCACCGGTCAACTGGGAAATGACTTTTTCTTTCCAGAGACGGATTTTATCGATATCAGTTTGCGGTTCGCCAAACACGATACCGTGTTGTGCCAGCGCTTTTGCTTCTTCAATAACTTTTGCTACATGAAGCAGCGCCTTAGATGGGATACAACCTACGTTAAGACAAACACCACCCAGAGTGGAGTAGCGTTCTACCAAAACGGTATCCAAACCTAAGTCTGCACAACGGAAAGCAGCAGAATACCCAGCAGGGCCTGCTCCAAGCACCACTACCTGGGCTTTAATTTCAGTACTCATCATGACCTCTTAATTGTTTGTCCGGCGGGTCAGACGAAAAAAAACCATATTCCACCGGGACGTACACACCGCGAGCAGTTTACAGAATTGTAAATAACCTGAAAAGCGCGTTAACGTGACAGAAATCCCAACATGCCAGATACAAACATAAAATTTCCGTCACGGTCATTATTATCAGACTGGTAAATTTACCGGCCTTATACCCGTCGTCTTTCGAACTGCCTCTTTGTTGGCTGCACTCATTCACCCCGGTCACATAGTTATCTATGCTTCCGGGGATTATGAGAGGCTTCCTGCCTCTCACCGAAGGCCAGCCTGCAACTCGAAATCCATAGGGTATAGCATTATATGGCTTGAGCCTTACATCACCAGACGACGAATATCGCTCATCAATTGATTAATATAAGTGATGAAACGTGCGCCATCGGCTCCATCGATAACTCGATGGTCGAAAGACAGAGACATTGGCAGAATCAGGCGTGGAACGAATTCTTTGCCATTCCAGACTGGTTTCATGGAAGAACGAGACAGACCCATGATTGCCACTTCTGGTGCGTTCACGATTGGTGCAAAACCGGTGGTTCCGATACCGCCCAGACTTGAGATAGTGAAACAGCCGCCCTGCATATCAGACGCAGTCAGTTTACCCGCACGCGCTTTCTTGGAGACTTCAGCCAGTTCTTTGGACAGTTCAACGATGCCTTTCTTGTTAACACCTTTGAAGACCGGAACAACCAGACCGTTAGGTGTATCAACCGCGATACCGATGTTGACGTATTTCTTCAGGATCAGTTTTTGACCATCTTCAGAGATAGAACTGTTGAAGCGAGGCATTGCTTCCAGCGCTTTCGCCGCCGCTTTCATCACGAATACCAGCGGAGTGATCTTCAGATCCTGCTTTTTCTTCTCTAATTCTTTGTTCTGCTGCTGACGGAATGCTTCAACTTCAGTGATATCCGCTTCATCGAACAGGTTTACGTGAGGGATCATGACCCAGTTACGGCTCAGGTTAGCACCGGAGATTTTCTGGATACGGCTCATTTCAACTTCTTCGATTTCACCAAACTTGCTGAAATCCACTTTCGGCCAAGGCAGCATACCCGGCAGACCACCACCCGCTGCGGCCGCTGGCGCAGCTTCTGCGCGTTTGATCGCATCTTTTACGTAAGCCTGAACGTCTTCGCGCAGGATGCGGCCTTTACGACCTGTTCCTTTCACTTTAGCCAGATTTACGCCAAATTCGCGTGCCAGACGACGAATCACCGGAGTCGCATGGATGTAAGCATCGTTTTCTGCAAACTCGCTTTTGCCTTCTACTGGTTTGCTTGCCGCCGCCGCTGGTGCTGGTGCTTTTGCAGATTCAGCCGCAGGAGCCGGAGCGGCTACAGGTGCTGGCGCTGCGCCCGCAACTTCAAATACCATGATCAGAGATCCGGTTTTTACTTTATCGCCAACGGCAATTTTGATCTCTTTCACCGTACCTGCGAATGGCGCCGGAACTTCCATTGACGCTTTATCACCTTCAACGGTGATCAGGGACTGCTCTTCAGTAATGGTGTCACCGACTTTTACCATGACTTCAGTGACTTCAACTTCATCACCACCGATATCCGGTACGTTAACTTCTTTTGCCGCCGAAACCGCTGGCGCTGCTGCTGGAGCAGCTACAGGTACTGGAGCTGGTGCTGCGCCCGCAACTTCAAATACCATGATCAGAGATCCGGTTTTCACTTTATCGCCAACCGCGATCTTGATCTCTTTCACCGTGCCCGCGAACGGAGCCGGAACTTCCATTGACGCTTTGTCACCTTCAACGGTGATCAGGGACTGCTCTTCAGTAATGGTATCACCCACTTTTACCATGATTTCGGTGACTTCAACTTCATCATCACCGATATCCGGTACAGCCACTTCTTTGCTTTCCGCTGCAACAGGTGCCGCTGCCGGAGCAACTGCCTGCTGTGCAGGTGCAGCAGGCGCTGCACTTGTTGCGGATTCAAAAATCATGATCAGTTTGCCGGTTTCAACTTTGTCACCTACTGCAACTTTGATCTCTTTAATCACACCCGCTTGCGGAGAAGGCACTTCCATAGAAGCCTTGTCACCTTCAACCGTGATCAGTGACTGTTCAACTTCTACTGTGTCACCTACTTTCACCAAAATCTCGGTAACTTCAACTTCATCTGCCCCAATATCAGGCACGTTAATTTCGATAGACATTAATCTTTACCTCTTATGCCAGACGTGGGTTAGCTTTTTCTGGGTTGATGTTGTATTTCTTGATGGCTTCTTCGACCAGTTTCACATCAACTTCGCCACGTTTAGCCAATTCGCCCAAAGCAGCAACAACCACGTAAGAAGCATCAACTTCAAAGTGATGACGCAGGTTTTCACGGCTGTCGGAACGACCAAAACCGTCAGTACCCAATACGCGGTATTCGTTGGCTGGGACAAAGCTACGTACCTGCTCTGCAAACAATTTCATGTAGTCAGTAGACGCTACTGCTGGCGCATCGTTCATGACCTGAGCGATGTAAGGAACGCGAGGTGCTTCTGCTGGGTGCAGCATGTTCCAGCGCTCACAATCCTGACCATCACGAGCCAATTCAGTGAAAGAGGTTACGCTGTAAACATCAGAACCAATACCATACTCATCAGACAGAATTTGAGCTGCTTCACGAACGTGACGCAGAATAGAACCTGAGCCCAGCAACTGAACTTTACCTTTCGCGCCTTCCAGACTTTCCAGCTTGTAGATACCTTTACGGATACCTTCTTCAGCACCTGCTGGCATTGCCGGCATATGATAATTTTCGTTCAGGGTCGTGATGTAGTAGTAAATGTTCTCTTGTTTCTCACCATACATACGAACCAGACCATCATGCATGATAACAGCGACTTCATAAGCGAACGCCGGATCGTAAGAGATACAGTTAGGAATCGTCAGCGACTGAATATGGCTGTGACCATCTTCGTGCTGCAAACCTTCACCGTTCAGGGTTGTACGGCCAGAAGTACCACCGACCAGGAAACCACGTGCCTGTTGGTCGCCGGCTGCCCAGCACAGATCACCAATACGCTGGAATCCGAACATGGAGTAATAGATATAGAACGGGATCATCGGCAGGTTGTTGGTGCTGTATGACGTTGCCGCCGCCAGCCAAGATGATGCAGCACCCAGTTCGTTAATACCTTCCTGCAAGATTTGGCCTTTTGCATCTTCTTTATAGTATGCAACCTGCTCACGGTCTTGCGGAGTGTACTGCTGACCATTCGGGCTATAGATACCGATCTGGCGGAACAGACCTTCCATACCGAAAGTACGCGCTTCGTCAGCAATGATTGGAACCAGACGATCTTTGATCGAATTGCTCTTCAGCATGATGTTCAGAGCACGAACGAAAGCGATGGTGGTAGAAATTTCTTTGGATTGTTCTTCCAACAGCGAACTGAAATCTTCCAGTGCCGGGATTTCCAGTTTTTCGTCAAAATTCACACGACGGCTTGGCAGGTAACCGCCCAGTGCATTACGACGCTCATGCAGATATTTAGACTCTTCAGAATCTTTGTCGAAAGTCACGAATGGCAGATCATTAATTTTGTCATCAGCAACAGGCACACTGAAACGGTCGCGCAATTGACGAACGCCTTCCATGTTCATTTTCTTAACCTGATGAGCGATATTTTTACCTTCTGCGGTCTCGCCCATACCGTAACCTTTGACGGTCTGAGCCAGAATGACAGTTGGTTTACCGGTTGTTTCCTGCGCTTTTTTCAGTGCAGCGTAAACTTTCTTCGGATCATGACCGCCACGGTTCAGAGACCAAATTTCGTCATCAGTCATATCCTTAACCAATGCCGCCGTTTCTGGATAACGGCCGAAGAAGTGCTCACGAACATAAGCGCCATTTTTGGACTTGAAGGTCTGGTAGTCGCCATCCAGCGTTTCGTTCATCAGCTGAACCAGTTTGCCGCTGGTGTCTTTACGCAGCAGTGCATCCCAACGATCGCCCCACAGGACTTTCAGTACCTGCCAGCCAGCGCCGTCGAAGATACCTTCCAGTTCGTTAACGATTTTGCCGTTGCCGGTTACCGGGCCGTCAAGACGTTGCAGGTTACAGTTGATGATGAAAACCAGATTATCCAGTTTTTCACGCGTTGCGATAGTGATCGCACCTTTGGATTCTGGTTCATCCATCTCACCATCACCCAAGAAAGCATAAACGGTTTGTTTGGATGTATCTTTCAGGCCACGGTGTTCCAGATATTTCAGGAACTTAGCCTGATAAATCGCAGAAATTGGTCCCAGACCCATTGAAACTGTCGGGAACTGCCAGAAATCAGGCATCAATTTTGGATGCGGATAAGAAGACAGGCCATTACCACCAATTTCCTGACGGAAATTGTTCATTTGCTCTTCGGTCAGACGGCCTTCAAGGAACGCACGTGCATAAATGCCCGGAGAAATGTGACCTTGGAAGTAAACCAAGTCACCGCCATCATTATCATTACGAGCACGGAAGAAGTGGTTAAAACAAACGTCATAAACAGTAGCGGAAGACTGGAATGACGCCATGTGGCCACCCAGTTCTAAATCTTTTTTGGATGCGCGCAAAACGGCCATAATCGCATTCCAGCGAATTGCAGAGCGAATGCGGCGTTCCAAACTCGTATTACCAGGGTAAGCCGGTTCATCCTCAACCGGAATAGTGTTGATGTAATCACGATTTGCAGCACCTGCTGCAACATTAACGCCACCTTTACGTGCTTCATTTAGCACCTGATCAATCAGGAACTGAGCACGCTCAACACCTTCTTCACGGATGACCGATTCGATCGCCTGTAACCAATCGCGAGTTTCGATCGGATCCACGTCATTTTTCAAAATATCTGACATGGTGTATTCCTTATCTGTTATCTATTTCTAATGGTTGTTCTGGAGCCTATCTTATGGTCATACCTTTTGACGTTCAGTCAGCCATGACCGGAAGATAGGCTCTGCTATATGTTGCCGCTAAAACCCTTAATAAGGGCTAGCGACTGTACAGACGCGGCAGCCAAAATCTGTACAGTCAAGTTTAAACCCTATTCCTTTTTGGGAGTTGTATTAATCCATCGCCGGGAGATAGGCTGTTATTCCTGGTGTTGTTGTAAGCGTCTCAATGAGCGTTCACGGCGTGTATGCTCACGAGTCAAATCCAATAAAACTTCTTCTATAAAAGACAAATGGCGATGTGAAGCTTCACGGGCCTTTTCTGGCTCTTTCGCCATGATTGCCTGATAAATTTCTGCCCGGTGGTCACTGACTGCTGCCAACATCTCTTTGCGAGCATAAATGAACTCAAAATTGCGCCGGATATTTTGCTCCAACATCGGGATCATGCTGCGCAGTAAATGCAGCAATACCACGTTGTGTGCTGCTTCTGTGACAACAAGTTGGTATTGCAGAACAGCATCTGATTCCGCATTGATATCCCCGCTTTGTTGTGCTTCTTGGATAGCGAGATGAGTTTCCTCAATGCGTTTAAAATCCTCATCTGTTCCCCTGAGAGCAGCATAATAAGCCGCAATGCCTTCCAGCGCATGACGTGCTTCAAGGAGGTCAAATTGTGATTCTTGATTATCTGCAATAAGTTGGGCGAGTGGATCACTGAAACTTTGCCAGAGATTATTCTGTATAAAAGTTCCTCCTCCCTGACGACGGAAAAGAAAACCTTTAGCTTCTAGTTTTTGTATGGCTTCACGCAATGAAGGGCGTGATACTTCGAACTGCTTCGCCAATTCACGCTCAGGCGGCAGTTTTTCCCCAGGGCGTAATGAACCTTCGAGAATGAGGTGTTCCAGACGTTGCTCAATCACATCTGATAACTTTGGTTGGCGAATCTTGCTATAAGCCATATCTGCTGTAAGCCATTCAGTGAGTAAATGTTACTTTGAACTATTTATATTTGGGCTATCTATCTGAAACTATGCCGAAACTATGCTGACACCCTATTTTGCAGGGTGCTTCAGTTAATTTTAGTCAACTAACCTCATTCAATTGACTTCATTTAACTGGTTTTTGTTAATTGGTAATACCAATTATAAATGCAGGCCATAAAGTAACAAAGTATTCACCAGCTGTCTATAAAGACCTTGAGTTAAATCAGAAAAATCTGCAAACTTTAACGAATTATTTTAATTTTTATCAGAAAATTATAATCCTTGGTTACCTATGCTCTCTGAGATTAATAAGCAGTTCCTATCTTTCTTTCATCTTTTTTCCATCAGAGAGCAGCCAAAGACCTAAACAAGTTTGTTCCCGGCCAGTTTGCCTTTCCTTGGTTTGTCTCGGCCATGCCTCCAATAGTTAGATTCATGATGCAAGATAATATTCACGTTCAATGAACGTCCCTATCACTTTGTCATGCATTTCTTCGGATTTGGAATAGCCGATCGTTTTCCTATTCAG
>JAIRVT010000042.1 GCA_031253755.1 Enterobacteriaceae bacterium | reverse complement strand
ACTATAGTCAGTAAAAGAAATAGTGAATACTGTCTAATACGATAGAATGGCGCGTTGAACTCACATTTAAACAGAGAGTGATAAATGATAACGAATATCGCACGTAAAAATATCGCACGCAGATTGCCGATATTCATAGGCAGCATGATATTGGCCTGCATCGGTTTAGCCGGGTGTGTCAAATTGGAAATTGCCACACCGGATAAACCCATCAATATCAATATGAATGTGAAAATAGAGCATGAAATTCATATCAAGGTTGATCGGCAAATTGAAGATATGCTCAAAAACAATTCAAACTTATTCTGAGGAGGCGAGAATATGAAGAAAACAGGGGCAATACTTTTATCCGGCTTGTTATTCAGCGCATTTGCGATGGGCATGACACTCAATGAAGCAAAGCAGCAAGATTTGGTGGGTGAAACATTCAGCGGTTATCTGGCGCCGGTCAATAACACGCAGGATGCACTGGCTGTCGTAACGCAGATAAACAATGAGAGAAAAAAGAAATATGCTGAAATTGCCGCGCAAAATAATATGACCGTTGATCAGGTCGCAAAAATGGCGGGAGAGAAATTGGTACAACGGGCTGCATCCGGGGAATATGTATTAGGAATTAATGGCAACTGGATTAAAAAAACCAAAAAGTAAACGCGTCGTTTATTTGCCGACGCGCCTTACTTAATCAGACAACGCTCAATCAGGCAACCAACGCTTTGGCCTGTTCCTGTTGTATTTTTTCGATGATATCGGTGATGGCATGGCGGGCAGTTTGATGTGCCTGATTTGCCGATCCCTCACCCAAGGCGAGACCTTCCGCATAGACAAAATTCACATTGATCATGCCAATGAAACCAAGGAAAGTCCGTAAATAAGGTGTCATTGAATCATTCGGGCTATTTTGATGGAAACCACCGCGGCTCGCCAGAACAATCACGGTTTTGTTTTCCAGCAAACCGACCGGACCATTTTCAGTGTAACGAAAAGTCACGCCTGCGCGGGCAACCAAGTCGAAATAGGTTTTTAATTGCGTCGGAATAGTAAAGTTATACATTGGCGCATTGATCACAATCACATCGTTGGCTTTCAATTCAGCAACCAGTTCATCAGATAGCGCCAAAACTGATTTCTGACGCTCCGTCATTTCAGCATCGCTTGGGCGTAACGCACCGGCTAATTCGCCATCCAGCACGGGCACCGGGTTTTCAGCCAGATCGCGCAGGGTAATAGGGCTGTCTGCATTCAGGGCTGACCATTGCTCAATAAAATAGTCGGTCATTTTGTTGCTTTGTGAATATTGCGCCAGAATACTGGATTTCAGAATCAGTACGTTGCTCATTTTTTAATTTCCCCAATAACACCTTGATTACGATTGTCATATGACCGCTTGTTTTTGCAATGCCGGCTAGTTTAATCAGATTGTAAGGCAGGAACTAGCTCAATATTTCGAGATTGGTATTCAAAATTATTGAACATCTGTGAACGATTTTACTGCTCAATCGTACTGATTGAAGTTAACAAGGAAGCAATTTAAAAGGCGAAAGGTATATAATCATATCCGATGATATTAAGCACATACCAAAAACCCTATCTTGCTTTGCTTTTTACAAAGAACTCAACGAAGAACGTCACAAGGATTTATCACAGTGGAATCACCTTTAACAGCCTCTATCACTGAATTATATGCTGAACTTGATCATACGCCGTTGCGCGATCAGTTTCGTTTACGAAAACGCCTGCAAGGAGCGGCAAAAATAAAGAATCAGGCTTCCTTACAGGCTGTAACACAATCCATCGCTGAAGATATTGCCGCAGTAAAACAAAAAGTGATGAATCGTCAGGCTGCCTGTCCTGCGGTTAAATACCCGGAAAACCTGCCTGTCAGCCAGAAAAAAGACGATATTTATCAAGCCATCCGCGACCATCAGGTGGTGATTATTGCCGGAGAAACCGGCTCCGGTAAAACAACCCAAATTCCTAAAATATGCCTTGAACTTGGCAGGGGCATAAAAGGGCTGATTGGTCATACCCAGCCTCGCCGTTTGGCGGCCCGCTCCGTGGCTAACCGGATCGCCGATGAGCTGGAAACGCCACTGGGTTCAGCGGTGGGTTATAAAGTTCGCTTTAATGATCAGGTGAGCGAAAATACGCTGGTCAAACTGATGACAGACGGTATTTTGCTGGCGGAATTGCAGCAGGATCGCCTGTTACTGCAATATGACACCCTGATTATCGATGAAGCCCATGAGCGCAGCCTGAATATTGATTTCATTCTGGGTTACCTGCGCCAATTACTGCCGAAGCGCCCTGATCTGAAAGTGATTATTACCTCCGCCACTATCGATCCTGAGCGTTTTTCCCGCCATTTCAACAACGCGCCGATCATTGAAGTTTCTGGCCGGACTTACCCGGTAGAAGTGCGTTACCGTCCGGTCGCTGGTGAGGACAATGACGGCGAGCGGGATCAGCAGGAAGCGATTATTGATGCCGTCGCGGAATTAGGCCGGGAAAGTGCCGGTGATATTCTGGTATTTATGAGCGGTGAGCGTGAAATCCGCGATACCGCCGATGCACTGAGCAAACAGAATTTCCCGCATACTGAAATTCTGCCGCTGTTTGCCCGTTTGTCCAACAGCGAACAGAACCGGATTTTCCAGCCCCATGTCGGGCGGCGCATCATCTTGGCGACGAACGTGGCCGAAACCTCACTGACGGTGCCCGGTATCAAATATGTCATCGACACCGGTTATGCACGTATCAGCCGTTACAGTTACCGGACTAAAGTGCAACGTTTACCGATAGAGCCAATTTCTCAGGCGTCAGCGAATCAGCGCAAAGGCCGCTGCGGGCGTGTTTCGGACGGTATTTGCATCCGGCTCTACGGGGAAGAGGATTATTTATCCCGCCCGGAATTTACCGATCCTGAGATTCTGCGCACCAATCTGGCATCGGTAATTTTGCAGATGACGTCAATTGGTTTGGGCGATGTCGGTGCGTTTCCGTTTGTCGAAGCGCCGGACAAACGTAACGTTCAGGATGGTGTTCGCCTGCTGGAAGAACTGGGCGCGATTGATACCGAGTCTTCATCAGGCGGCACTTACCGACTGACTCCAATGGGACGCCAGCTTGCACAACTGCCCATCGACCCTCGCTTGGCGCGTATGGTGCTGGAAGCCAGAGCACATGGCTGTGTGCGTGAAGTCATGGTGATTACGGCGGCACTCTCCATTCAAGACCCACGGGAAAGGCCGCTGGAAAAACAGCAGGCTTCGGACGAAAAACATCGCCGTTTTGCCGACAAAGATTCTGACTTTATCGCCTTTCTGAAACTGTGGGATTTTCTGGTTGAGCAACAAAAAGCACTGTCCAGTGCGCAATTCCGCAAACTTTGTCGGCAGGATTACCTGAACTATCTGCGGGTCAGGGAATGGCAGGATGTGTACACCCAGCTCCGGCAGGTGGTCAAAGAACTGGGCATGCCGATCAACAGTCAGGAAGCGGATTATCACAGCATTCATACCTCATTGCTGACCGGGCTGTTATCCCATATCGGCCAGAAAGACGTGGACAAACAGGAATATACCGGCGCCCGCAACGCGCGTTTCTCCGTCTTCCCCGGCTCCGGTTTGTTTAAAAAACCGCCTAAGTGGGCGATAGTGGCGGAACTGGTAGAAACCAGCAAATTATGGGGGCGTATCGCTGCCCGCATCGAGCCGGAATGGATAGAACCGCTGGCACCGCACTTAATCAAACGTCACTACAGCGAACCGCACTGGCAAAAATCGCAGGGCGCGGTCATGGCCTCGGAACGCGTGACCCTGTACGGATTACCGATAGTGGCAGGGCGTCTGGTGAATTACAGCCAGATTGATCCGCTGCTGTGCCGCGAACTGTTTATCCGTCACGCGCTGGTGGAAGGGGACTGGCAGACCCATCACTCCTTCTTCCGCGCCAACCTCAAATTGCGTGAAGAGGTTGAGGAACTGGAACACAAATCCCGTCGCCGGGATATTCTGGTGGATGATGAAACCCTGTTTAGCTTTTACGACCAGCGAATTGGTCAGGACGTGATTTCTTCGCGCCATTTTGATCGCTGGTGGAAAGCTGCGGGCAAAGATCAGCCGGAACTGCTCAATTTCGAAAAGAGCATGTTGATTAAAGGTGATGCGGATAAAGTCAGCGCATTGGATTACCCGAACTACTGGCATCAGAATAATCTGAAATTTCGCTTAACCTATCAGTTTGAACCGGGCACCGATGCCGATGGTGTCACGTTGCATATTCCGTTGCCGATTCTGAATCAGGTCAAGGATGAAGGTTTTGACTGGCAAATTCCGGGCATCCGCCATGAACTGGTGGTGGCCTTGATCAAATCGCTGCCGAAACCGGTGCGTCGTAATTTCGTTCCCGCACCCAATTACGCGCAGGCATTTCTGGAGCGGGTTGCATCGTCACCGGCACGATCTTCATCAGAACGATCTTCATCAGAACAAGCAGCCTTGCTGGATAGCTTAGAGAAAGAACTTCGCCGTATGACGGGCGTGACGGTATCGCGTGATGACTGGCAACCGGAGCAGGTGGCTGACCATTTAAAAATGACATTCCGCATTATCGGTGAGAAAAACAAAACGCTGGCGGAAGGGAAAGATCTGGCGGCATTAAAGCTGAAACTGAAAGATAAAGTGCAGGAAACGCTATCGGCGGTCGCGGATGACGGCATCGAACAGAGCGGGCTGCATATCTGGAGCTTTGGCGAACTGCCGGAACGCTACGAGCAAAAGCGGGGCGGCTACTCGGTTAAAGCCTTCCCGGCGCTGGTGGATGAAAAAGACAGCATCGGCATCAAGTTATTCGAAACGGAATCCGAACAACAAAATGCCATGTGGGCAGGCACGCGCCGGTTACTGTTACTGAATATTCCGTCACCGATTAAATACCTGCATGAAAAACTGCCGAATAAATCCAAACTGGGGCTGTATTTCAACCCGTATGGCAAAGTACTGGATTTGATTGACGACTGTATTTCCTGCGGTGTGGACAGGTTAATCACCGAAAACGGCGGCCCGGCGTGGAGTGAGCAGGCGTATGCCGATTTGCAGAATAAAGTGCGGGCTGACTTAAATGACGCCGTCGTTGACATTGCCAAACAGGTGGAGCAAATCCTGACAACGGTTTTCGCCATCAACAAGCGCCTGAAAGGGCGGGTAGACATCGCACTGGCGCTGGCATTATCGGATATCAAAGCACAAATCTCCGGTTTGGTATTTAAAGGCTTCGTCACGTCACACGGCTGGAAACGCCTTGCGGATGTCCTGCGTTACCTGAATGGCATTGAACGACGGCTGGAAAAACTGGCGATGGACGCCAACAAGGACAGGTCGCACATGAGCCGAATCGAGCATATCCAACAGCAATGGCAACAATGGCTGGCAAAACTGTCACCCCAGCAAAAACAGCTACCGGAAGTGCAAGAAATCCGCTGGATGATTGAAGAACTGCGCATCAGCCTGTTCGCCCAACAACTCGGCACCGCTTACCCGATATCCGACAAACGGATATTGCAGGCGATGGAGAGTATTGCGGTGTGATGGTTAGGGCTTTGGGGTCTTGATTGGTGAAATTAAGGCTCTAAAGCCCTTGTTTTATTTATTAATAGTTTTTTATTTGTCGAAAACTAGCGGGTAAATAACAAATAACAACTTAATTTTTATTTTATGAATTAAAATTCGAGTAAATACACCAGTAATAATGTATTTCAATATTTTAAAGTCTTTTTGTTATAGCTATTGAAATTGTTATTTATATCTATAATACTGCTGAAAATTAAATTTCTTCAAATAACAATAAAAATTATTCCTGAAGATAATTTAATAAACTTATCGTTTCATCTCAATATTGTTGCTAATAGTTATTTAAAGGTTTTTATTTTTAGTAAAGTAATAAATCTGTTTATGACGTAAATTAGTGATTGTCGGCATTATCACTTCAGTTGGTTTAGTGTGATTATAATTTCATGTTTTTATTTAATTATGGCGTATAACTAATTAATCTGTGAAATTGTTTCTCATTAATTATACTTGAATAATAATTTTATCCTAAATTTCAATAAACTTGGGGGAAATCATGACTTTTATAATATCGCCAGAAAATCATTCACAAATCTGAACTTGGAGAGTATTATGTCGTTTACTATAACCCCACTGAATAATTCAAAAGTTGATGTTAAAAATAAAGATATTAATGTCGAAATTATATATAAAGATTCTTCTGATCAACTTATGGATGGAAAAAATTTATCATGGACATTAGATAAAGGTTCTCAGAGTACAGCTATTTTTTATAAAGAAAAGACAGCTACCAATAATAAAGGTTTCTCTCAAAATACCCTTCGTCCACTTGCTAGTGCAAGAGTTGGAGATAAAATTAATTTTACTATCACAGATATCACTAACCCTGCTCAAACAGTTGTTGTAGGTAAAGTTGTTTACATTCTTTCAGAAATCATATTATCACCATTAAGTGTCCCGCTTGGTTCACAGGCTTATAGCACCTTTGGTGAAACTGCAAATATTGGTGTGAATAATTATTATTTGGAACTCACAACAACATTAAATTATGCTAACCCTGATGGTTCAAAAGGTACACCTCAGTCTAATTCTGAAATTCATTTCTATGCTCCTCCTTCCATACAGTTTTTTTCAGGAATGACTCCAGATACTATACTGAATAATACTGGTGGATTAGGAATCAAGATTAATACAGATAGCAATGGTAAAGTTATCATTTATCTAGGAGCAACGAGACCAGGTATATTTGATATCAAGGCATTATATGTAGATAAAGTTTTTCATCAGACTGAAGTTTTTACCCAAGTAATTTTCCTTGATACTGAACCTGGTGGAAAACTGCCTCCTCCTATTTTGCCATTAAATAATGATGTATTAGACTTGGATGAGTATTTGGGGAAATATTATCCTGTAAGGCTACCACAAAGACTAATGACAGATTTTAAAAATCCTGATATGGTTTTTGGTATAATTATTTTGAATAATAAAGTTGTGAAAAAAGGATATTTGGGTTTATTAACAAACAAAGTTATGCTAGAAAAATCAGATATATTAACTACCAAAGAAAACTCTATTTATTATCTTTTAACAGATATCGATGGTAATGGTTGGTCTTCATCAGTTCAGTATTTTTCTGCAATAGTAGATACTCAACCAAAACCAGATAATAATAAACCACATCCAGATAAAAATGAACCATGTTTGTTTTCAGACACTAAACTTATGATCAATTTTATAAATATTTCAGATATTACCGGGGGATTACATTTTAATGACGCAGGAAATATATCACAGAAGTAGCTTTACCTAATATAATTCATGTTTAATTTTATGTTAATTATTTTGTTTGATTAAATTTAATCTATTTCAGTGTGAAATTAAACTTTTCAACTTAATGAATTGGAGATAGTTATGGCTTCTACTATAACACCTATTGATAACTCTCATGTTGATGTTAAAAATAAAAACTTAAAAGTAAAAATACGCTATATAAATAATGCAGGTGGTATTCAGGTAGATAAAAAACTGCAATGGGAATTGGATGATGACTCTAAAAAATTAGCTAAATTTCGTTATAGAGAAATTTTAACTGATCCAAAGGGAAGTCCAAATGCTGGAGATGCAACCAACTTTATACGCCCACAGCTAGGAGCAAAGTCGGGTGATAAAATTACGTTTACAATTACTGATATAACAGATGAAAATAATAAATTACTTGTTATGAAAGTTAATTATATTTTTGAGAATATAGTTATGTCTGGTTTGGAAAATCCACTTGGAGCACAGGCTTATAGCACCTATGGTGATACCGTTGATATTGGTAAAGAAAACTATTATCTAGAATTACAAACAACGGTAACTGATAATAATATAACTCCAAAGAAAAATGTGAAAATTAATTTTAATGCTCCTGAACCAATTCAGTTTTTTTCAGGAACGACCAAAGATACTTTACTGGAGAATAGAGGTGGAAAAGGTGTTTTTGTTGAAACAGATAATGACGGTTTAGCCACTGTCTACCTAGGATCTCTTAATCCAGGGGAATTTAATATTGTGGCTAAATATTCTGCAATAGATGTGAATGATAGAATTGATTCAACTGATGTTTATTTTATTGATGATGAACCTTATGGGGAATTACCACCTCTTGAATTGGATTTAAAGCATAATGTATTAGATCTAGATGATTATCCTGGAAAATACTATGAGGTAAAATTGCCGACAAGTTTGTCCAATAATTCTTGGCCTTTTGATGTAAAAAACGTATCATGCACAATTATTGTAAACGACAATGTAGTAAAAAATAAAAAATTATATAATCTTATGTTGACTGACATATCATTGGCAAAAGATACTTTAGATAAAGAGGGTGAAAATTCGATTTATTATCTTTTAACTGATAAGGATGGAAATAGCTGGTCTTGTGAAGCGCAAAGATTTACTGTGATTGGAAATATACTATCAGGTCCAGATGATAATATTCCACGCCCTCTGGAGCCATTAATTGGAACGGTTTTGCTAGTAAATATTGCTGCTATTAGGAAGGGATTAAAACTAAAGATTCCTAACTATAAAAATAAAATGATAGGTGATAAGATACATATTACTGTTTACGTGAACGGTTATGAAAACCGAACAAACACTCCTAAAAATAATATCTTTGAATTATCAGTTATAGATATTTTAGATAGCAATTTACACGATGAAATAGAAGTCTCGGTATCACAAGAGGGATTATCGGGTTATTCTGTAAGTGCAGATGATGCGTATGGCACTTTTCAAGCTGAATATGCAGTTGTGCAGGATGGAAAGCCAAATGTTAAAATATACTCTCAGATATTGTCATTGCGTATAAATACTTATGGTTGGAATATATCTTTAGAGTGATTTAACATATTAATGATATTGGCTCAGAGTTCACTTATCTGAGCCATCACACGTTTGTTATTTTAATAGGATAAATATCATGAAATTATTTAGTCGTTTTTTGACATCATGCTTATTATTTTTTATAACAGTATCTTATTGTCATGCTTCCAATAATGATTATACCCTCTCATCGAAGGAAAAAAATGTTTTAATGAAATTCATGAATAATATATCAAAAATGGATAATAGTAAGTTGAATGTTATCGATCTTACAATTCCTGAAAATGAACAGGGATATATTATTTTTTTGCGGGTAAATGGTATAACAAAAACAAATAACCCAAAATTTTTTCAAGATATAGATGTTATAAAAACAAAGCAAATTAATATGATTAGGAAACAAGGAAGTATAAAAATTACAGAAGATGCATCTAAACCTTCTACTTTTTTAAGTAGACCTATAATTAACTATTCGCAAGATGATGAAAATGTTACAGGTGAAATTTTTCACACATTCTACTATCCAAATAGTAGTGAATTTGCATCAGTTCAAGATGCATTAACTCTTTTTCAATTAAGTAAGAATAATGGAGAAATTGTTAAAGTTATTGCTAGTGGCTCAAATGAAAAAATGAATAAAGATATCAGGTTTGTCAAAACAATAGCAAAATCCGTTACTCCAAATGAACCAAATAATATAGATAAATTTCCCATTCAGGCAATATCAACAACTCAATTTAATATCGGTGGCTATCCATATGGACCGTATATTACAAACGCTTATATTGATGATCTGACCCCTAAATATATGTATAATGAATCTCCTGAGAAAAAAGATAAAAGATCTGATAAGCCTATTGTAATATGTTTAAACAGAGCGGATCCTACCTCAATTAATGAGGATGCATGTGATTATGGTCCAATGAGTCCGGATCTGAGTCCCTATGGTATAAGTATACAACTTGAGTTAATTGGTTCAGTCATGTTTAAAAATCCTATCTCTTTAGAACATAAACATGACATTACTATAAGCTTAATAGGTGAAAATACAGGCGGAGCATGCCAAGTCAGATTTATTGATGATGATAATATTTATAATCATATAATGATTAATGAAAAAAGAGATGCGCTTACATGGGATTTTTCAAAAAATAAAACGTATATTAAAAATAATGATTATGCAAATTTCGGTAATATTTGCTGGCGTAGTAACTCGGAGTATGTTTTAACTATTCAGGGTACGATATGGACTGAATTATCTAAAGGTACAGTTCCGGTTATGTTTACTTATACATCTGAACCAAATGAAATAAAGAGCAGCAATAAATATATATATCATCCTATTGTTATTCAATATGGTTGCATTATTGAAGGTACATTAATTGATATGGCTGATGGTTCTAAGAAAAAAGTTGAAAATATTAGAGAAGGTGATCTTGTTTTAAGTAAAGATGATAAGATATTAAGAATAAAAAGTCGCATTGTAGGATTTGATACTGATTTTGTAGATTTACATTATCAGATTGGAAGTGATGAAAATCAAGTAACACTAACTCCAACACACCCTGTCTTAACTCAACGTGGAATTCTTCGTGCAAAAGACCTAAACAAGGGTGATGTCATCTATTCTCGTAATGGAAATATTACACTCGATTTAGTTAATAAAAAGAAAACCAAATCACAGAATGTTTATAATTTTGTATTGGAAAATATAACAAAAAATGATGAGTTATTTCCAGATGATGCTTTGTTATATGCGGGAGGTGTTTTGGTTGGTGATAATATCTTACAAGGTAAATTATCTGTAAAAGACTAATTATTTGAAAGGAAAGAGGTAACTAAATAATTCTTCTTTCCTTTTTTATATCAATAATAACAAGGATATTAAAAATGTCTATTATTATTAACGAAGCAACTTATAATGATAAAGGATTTATTTTTATTTTTTGGCATGGCATTCGATTTACGGATGGAGCTGGTTTTATTGCTCAAATAGGATCAAGGATTTCTCGAGGTTCTTTAACTAATATATTTATTCATGATCCTAATTCTGTATCTTGTCAAATTCCTTACATTATGAAAACTAATGATTATTGTACCATTACACTTTTTGCTTTTGATAAAAATGATAATATAATTCAACATGCCACATCGGCGACGGTTTCTGTTACAGAAGATAAATGTAATAACTCATTTTAACATTAAAATCAGGATTTATATGTATGAATAAATATGATGTTGACTTTATTTCTCCATTATCCAGTGATGTTTTAGATACCGAATCAAGAAGGGCTATTACAGTCAAAGTTAATGGAAATATAAATAGTAAAATGGTAAAGTGGTTAACCTTTCCATCTGGTTCAGATATTGGTAATATTAAGTTTACGAAGAATTCCACACCGATAAATAAAAATGGCCTCTCTACAAATTATTTAATAACAGGTGATGAAATAGATAATAATTTATTAATATCGGTTTATGTAGAAAATGATATCACTGATCCTGATCATTATAGTGCTATATATAAAATGGTAAATTCTACGATTACGTCCAGTTTGAATTCTACATATTGTACTCCAACTGAAAATTACGATCCGGAAGATGTAAAAAGTTCTATTGCTATCACTATTCATGTTGTTGATGACGATAATACTCCATTAAACAATTACCCACTAAAACTAAAAGGCCAACGAACTCTTCCGATTGAGGTTCATCCTAAGGATATTGTTAAATATGATGAAAAAATAAATGGATATGTTTTTCAGACTAATGAAAATGGTCAGGTTACGATAAATCTTTCGAATACATCCCCAGCTATTATTGAATTTAATATAGGAGCATATAATCGTTCATTTGTTAAGTCATATTACGCTGTTTTTACTTATATTGGTGATAAAATAGCATCAAGTCGATTATTTGGAGCACCTAGTTTATCTAATATTGATATCAATGGAGTGTTGGATTTAGATAAAATAAAAGGTGATTTAGTAGAGGTTATTATTCCTGAGCCTGATATAGAATATCATGGAGCTAAAATTGCAATCATGATAAATAATCAAATTCCTTATGTGTCTTATTTTAAAAAAATTGATGGGATATATTCCTTTAATGTTAATAAAAAATTTTTTAAAACAAATTACGCTGATAATTTTATTGCTTATATTCTTAATGATAGAGATGATAACGGTTCTGACTCAGAAACGCTGAAATTTAAAGTAACTGGAAGTGTGGGGGAGTATAGGCCAGAAAAATTAGGTAATTTAGAAGCTCCATGTTTAGTCAAACCTGGAACCGTAGTTAATTATGCACACATTGTTGGTGGACTAGAAATTAACATTCCACGTTATGATAGTATTGAAAAGGGGGATGAGGTTATCACTAACATTTATCTAAATGCATATTTTGTTAATTCTAATTCACCTAAAACAGCACTGCTGACTGCTACACATACTGTCATTGACTCTGAATTAACTGATGGATTTACCGTATTATTTCAGCAAGTTGATTTGGAAGGATTTGCGATGAGTAAGAGTGGTAAAGAAGGCACATTTCAGGCTCAGTACATAGTTAATGGAGAAAACTACTCTCAGATTCTACAGTTACGTTTGAACGATGCATCTTTATCTTCATCATAATGATAAAAAGTAATTTTATGACTACACTTAGCGATTGATATAAACAAAATCTCTATCTTCAGTTCATTGAACATTTCATATATTGGTCGCTATCATGAATAAAATATACAAATTGGTCAGGAGTAGGAGTTCTGGTGTGATCGTTGTTGCATCTGAGTTGGCAAGAAGCTCAGATGTTGTTATGTATACTAAGAATAGGCTATTTCGTGTTATCAATTCTGCATTCTTTTCACATTTTTTTAAGGCTGGGAGCTTATTATTGCTTTCAATAAGCGTCCAGCCAGTTTATGCCAAAGATTATGATTCGACATTTACCGGTAGTCTTTTGGATGTTGGAGATACTATTACGACAGATAGTGAGCCGGGTTGGGATGTCAGTAATGTTGAAATTGCAAAAGGGAGTGGAAATAATAATATTACAACGACTGGAAATTTAGCTTATGGTTTGAGTTTATCTGCCATTAATGGAAAACACGAGGTTACAGCTTTAGGTTTGACGATTAACACATCTGGTAATAGTTCCAATGGCATTGACATACATGCTCCGGCTAATCTTCCGTTATTAATTTCATTAACTGATAGTAAAATCATAACAAAAGGTTCGTCTAGTTATGGAATTAAAATGAACCCAAAGATGACTTCATCAGGTTTACTGAAATTAATTAACACAGATATTAATGTTTCAGGTAAGAATTCTGGAGCATTAATTATTGAAAACATAGGTAGCAACAAATTAATAGCAGAAGTTACAGGAGGTAGTTTTATTTCTTCTGGAACAATGGATATGAGTACTTATGAACCAGCAACTGTTTCTGTCACACGTAATTCTAAATTAACAATGAAAGATGCCAATATAATCAATAAAGGAACAGGAGGCGGAGTAAGAGTACTTGGTAATGCAACACTTACTCTCTTGGGGAGCACTACAATAGAAACACACGGTGATGATTATACAGGAGATAATGCAGTAGCGAGTGGTATTTTTTTAACTTTACCGGAAGCATTGCTACAGGTTGATAGTGAAACTGTTTCAATAACAACTCATGGAAAAAACACACCTGGTATTGAAATATATGAGTTGGTGACTCAAGGAGGAGGTGTTGTAATGAAGGGCGCGAAAATAACTACATATGGTGAAAACTCAAATGGGTTAAAAGTAAAGGGAGGAAATAATTCGTTAACAGGAACGAAGATCACCACCCATGGCAATAATTCAGCAGGGATAATTGCAACAAATGGTGGAGGTAAAATTAATGGTAATGCTGTCGAAATTAGCACAACAGGTAATAACTCTAGTGCAGTAGTTATGGAACAACCAGGAAATATATCACTAAGCAAAAATTCGGTTCTTTCTACCACAGGTACACAATCACATGGTATATCTCTACAAAAAGGAAAATCATACCAGTTTTCAGATACAGATTTACCAGATAATATTTCAGTTACGGGAATTGGATCTTCTATTCTACAAGTTACTGAAGGGAGTCATTTAACCTTAAAAAATATCAAATTCAGTCCAAAATCAAATAACTCTTGGGGGCTTTTGGCTGAGGATGGTGGGTTGGTAAGATTAGAGCATGATGTTAACTTTAATGGCAACTCGTTATGGGTAAAAGGGTATTCTGATTTAAATGTAAGTGTAATAGAATTAAGCGAAAGCCCCTATGATATTTCCCAATCACTTATTCGGGTAGATAAATTTGGATTATTCGATATCAGTAATCAACTAGTAGCATCCACTGTAGAAATAGCGGCACTTGAGAGTAGTATTGGGGATGAAGGTGGTCAGGTTACATTAGGTAAACATCTGTCAATAAAAGGTACTGAAAAAACAACTTATGCGGGTTCTATAATTGGCAATGGCGATCTGATACAAAATGGTCGAGGTTCTTTAACGCTTTCTGGAAACAAGGCATTTAATTTTAACGGCGACATTCATATTAACTCAGGAATATTAGCAACAGCAGGAACCACTCAGGCACTGGATAAAAATTTTTATTTCGATAACAACGGAAAATTAGATATATCAAAATCAACGAACACTTTTACCTTGGGTCGCATAAATAGTAAATCTGATGGAGGCGGTATTATTGAATTAGGTAATAAAGTACTAACGATTAATGGCGATAATACCGGTGATTCAGCGTTTTCGGGGGAAATTAAGGGAAGTGGAACACTGGTTAAAAATGGCAGTGAAACATTAACCTTATCAGGCAAAAAAGTATTCAATTATGGCTCTACAGTCGTAAATGATGGCACATTAAAGGTTGGCCTGAATGCTAATGCCAGTGGTAATGACTTTAACCTTAATAATACCGGGATCCTCGATATTGCAGATACGAAAGGTTTTACTCTGGGTATGATTTCCGGTAACGGTAACATTAATTTAGGCAGTCAGAATTTAACGGTGGATAGCACAAACAATGGTATCTATTCAGGTAGTATAAATGGTACTGGATCACTTATAAAAAATAACTCGGGAACATTAACGTTATTGGGTGAAAAATCACTTGCTTTTACCGGTGATATTTATATTAACTCAGGAACTTTGGGAGTGGAGGGGGTTAATAATCAACAAAATAGAACGTTTTATTTCGATAATGCCGGAAAATTAGATATATCAAAATCCACGGATACTTTTACCTTGGGTAGCATAAATAGTCAGTTTAATGGAGGCGGTGTTATTCAATTAGGTAATACAACGCTGGCTATTAATGGTGATAACACCGGTGGTTCAAATTTTTCAGGTAAAATTGAGGGAAGTGGATCATTGATTAAAAATGGTAGCAGCACGCTGACGTTATTAGGTAATGACGTCTTCGGTTATACCGGTTCCACAACCATCAATAACGGGAAATTAAAGGTTGGACTGAATGCCAATGCCAGCGGCAAAGATTTTAATATTAATAAGGACGGCACTCTCGATATCGTGGACACTAAAGGTTTTACTCTGGGCATGATTTTTGGCAACGGTAATATTAATTTAGGTAGTCAGAATTTAACGGTGGATGGGACGAAGGATGGCATTTATTCAGGCAATATAAGCGGCACAGGTTCATTAATAAAAACTAACGCTGGCACGTTAACGTTATCAAATAATAACGCTTTTGGTTACACAGGCTCTACAACTGTCAATGGCGGAACATTAAAGGTTGGCTTAAATGTCAATGCCAGCGGTAAAGATTTTAATATTAACCAAGTTGGCTCACTCGATATTGCGGATACAAAAGGTTTTACTCTGGGGATGATTTCTGGCAATGGCAATATTCATTTAGGCAGCCAGAATATAACTGTAGATGGCACTAATAGCGGAGTCTATTCAGGTGCTATAAATGGTTCAGGTTCATTAATAAAAAGTAATACAGGGACATTAAAATTATCGGGTGAAAAAGCATTCGCTTACAGCGGAGACACTATCATTAATGGTGGTGTATTAGTATTGAGTAACTTAAATCCTGATACTTTTAAGAAAAAATTCACGTTGGCAGGCGGATGGTTAGATTTATCTGAATCTGGTATTACACCCGATGAAAAAACAGCAAATAACTGGAAAGGTATTACATTGACTAATGGAAATAGCGGTAAGGCTATTCAAGGAGGTGTTATCGGCAGTAATGATAATTTAAATTATGATGTCCCATCTGGCTCTGCTCAAATAGTTGACTATGTGATTGGAAGCCCGACAGATCAAAAGGGAAAAGGAATATTTATCGTTAAAACCGGTAGTGGCATATTAGAGCTGGCAGGCAATAATCATTATGTGGGAAATACTCGTATTGAAGATGGGATATTAAAAATTTCAGCAGATAACAACTTAGGAGATACCACTGCTGCAAAAGAAGTGGTGCTCAATGGTGGGGAACTTAATATATCCAAGAGTTTTAATTCAAATCGTCTATTGGAGCTACGGAAAAATGGAACGGTTACCGTTGATGACAAGAAAATAGATACAGTATGGCACGGAGTCAATGGCTCCAACCAAATACTGACTAAGAAAGGTGAGGGGCGGTTAGCATTCAAGGATACCAGTGCATTAGCTGGGATTGTTGTGGATAAAGGCACGCTTGATATGGAGAAAGCAACGATCTCTTCAGGTAATGCTCCCGCAATTGCGGTACATGAGGGGATTTTTAGTCTGAATAATGGAAAAATCAATAGCAACAGTGATGTCATTGTTGCTGATGGTAATAGTACGGTTAACTTATCAAATACTACGATTGCTAAATCCGGTGGTGCATTATATCGCTTAACTAATGGCGCAAATGGAATTTTAAATGCCAGTAAGCAGATATTATCAGGGGATATCATTGCTGATGGAGCTAACAGTTATTTAAGATTTAATCTGGCTAATGGCAGTAGTTATTCAGGAAATTTAAAAAGAACGAATGGGGGAGCGATTGACATTCACCTTAAAGATGCTGGCAGTACTTGGCATCTGAATGAGAATACAGGTATAAATAATTTGACCAATGGGGGGATGATTGATTTTTCAGCGCCTGAGGATAACAAATATAAATCTCTTGAAATAAATGGTCATTATAGTGGCGGCGGTAAAATTCAGTTAAATACTGAACTCAATGTTGGCGGTGCATTAACCAATCAACATACAGATCGTCTATTAATTGACGGAAATGTCTCAGGCCAGACACAAATTGTATTGAAAACGAGTGGCAGTGGTGGCAACACAAATACGTCGTTAAACAACCAGAAAGTGCCAAGTGAGGGCATTTCCTTGGTTCAGGTGGCAGGCTCATCTTCGCCAGACGCATTTAGTCTTGTAGATGGCTATGTTGTTGCCAGTGAAAGCCCATATCAATATCGTCTGTTCACTTATGGCCCGGATAAACTGGATCAAGATCAAAATCTGTTAAATCACAAGTTATTCTGGGATTACCGATTAGAAACTGCTTATCTTAATGCAGATGGTCAACCCGTTCCGGGGATACACAAAAAGCCTTCTCATAAAATTGCGATTGTGCCCCAAGCTAGTTCTTATCTTGTCACAGGGTTGGCATTGCAAAATTATCATTCGATGGTGATGGATAGCCTCAATAACCGTCTTGGAGAAGTGCGGCGCAATAAACTGAATGATGTTTATGATGGACATTCTGAAGTATTCGCCAGAACCATTTTTAATAATGGCACCTATCGTAGCAATCTAAATTGGTATGAGCATGGTTATGATTTTGATCAACGCCTAAATGCCTTACAAATTGGCGGAAATTGGATTCATCTGTCTGATAGCAATAATGATTTACGCTTAGGGTTAGCTGGAACTATTGGCACGTCGAAAGTCCAACCCAAAACCACACATATTGAGAACAGTAAACTATCACTTGATGCACGCGGTATTGCTTTAACAGCAAGTTGGCAAGGGAATAATGGTTGGTATGCAGATGGCATTGTCTCTTTTGATAAGTATGACGGGACTATATCTACTGCCAAAGATAATGATGCAGGTAAGATAAATGCTAAAAGTATGTCTTTTTCACTCGAAGGAGGTAAAAGCATCCAGTTTACCAATGGGGTGAAGATACAGCCACAAAGTCAGTTAATAGGCCAAAAAATACATTATAAAAATCACAAAGATTCAGATGGTATTGGCGTGAAAATGGATACCATGTCTTATTTAACCAGCCGTACCGGCGTACGACTGTCATATCCAATACCCGGAACAACAACATGGGAACCTTATGCCCGTATCAGTTATCAGCATACGTGGAATAATAATCCGACAGTTAAGTTGTCAAAAGAATCATTTAACGCCGGACAAGTTGGTAGTGCTATGCAATTTGCAGTAGGTGCTAACGGGCAAATCACCCCACAATTGACGGTATATGGAGAGCTGAGTAAGCAGCAACGTTTGGATAATTATGGTTTTAATAACCTGAATGGAAACTTCGGCGTGCGTTATATGTTTTGACGGTGAATCATCCGTCATTCCGCGCCTAATTCAGGAATATAGAAAATTACTTTTAAAACATTAATGGCAGCCCGGAAAGTGCTGCTGGAGAATAAAATGGTGGAGGCAGGGAGGCTCTCCTGCCGATAGCACCAATATTATCCATGTGCTACCAGCAGAAATGGAGAGGGAAAAAGAACAGTGACTCACTGATAAGTCAACGTCACGGTGACGGTCACATCGGCTTTGCCCGGTGTGATTCGTTCACGGGTTTGAACATAGCGCGCTGACAGTGGCAGCGAAAAATGCCGTGCAGCTTCTTTGCTTCTGACTTTGATGGATGCATTGGGATCGCGAATGGCTAAAAATCGGTTTTTATACCAAATTTGTAGGCCAACACCGGTTGCCGTGGCTTTGTCATCAATGTTATCCAATGCCCAGACAGTACTCGAACCATCTTGTGGCGTTCCATCCAGCAAGATGGTGGCCGCAGCGCCTGCTTCACAATCTAATTCTAAATTAAAGTCTCTGGGTGCTGTGACTCTACTGACAAACTGGCTTGCCTTGACATCACCCATATTGACATGAGTGATTTTATTGGTAAGGGCACAACTTGGAGTAGGGCTTTCAATTTTTGTGCTTTCCACATAAAAAGAGTGAATAATATTGCTGCCTAATCTGGCTCTGGTCAGGATCAATGGACTAATTGTTCCTGAACCTGTAGTGGGAGCCGTTTTAATTAATTGAACGGTTAAAAAACCCCATGTAGGGCCGCAATAGTAGATGTAGTAGCCAGGATATTTGGGAGGCGGTGAGCAAGGCAATAGATTATTTGATATTCGGGGAAACCAATCAATACCGTAGCCAAGTGTATCTGGCCAATTGTTGATGCGAATACCCACACCCGGCACGCCGGAGTCATAAATAGCATCATTATTATACTGGGCACGAGAAAAATCCGGAGCATCCCATGATACAGGCATGAGTTTATTGCAGTAGGCAATATAATTTTTTCTGTATAGCTGATCTAAAAAGACTTCCTTGATCGTTGTACCAATAGCATGATTCTTAGGAATGACGATGTGAGAACCAAACGAAACCTGTGTAAGGCCGGAATCCTCACCCGGAAAAAATCGGCATCCACCATAAAGCGCTTCCGCCCAACCCGGACAACTGCTCATCAGGCCGACGATAAATATACTCGCCCATAATAATTTTAATTTGTTAGCCATAGTTCTTTTCCATCTCTGTTCTTATCTCTTTTGAACTTTAATTTGCCATTTGCAAAACGCCGCGAAGCCTTATCTCTCCCCGCTGTGCGGGAGAGGAGATAACACGCCTTTTGAAGTTGAATGCGCCTATTATTCACAAACTGCGTTCAGCGTGTACAAGCCAGATTCAGGGATTTTCTCCGGCAGCTGATAATTAACCCGGCATTCCTGAGCCTCTTTATGTCCCCATTTCACCCATATCTGGCCGGATTCAGGAATACCACTGAAGTACACTTGCCCGTCATTGCTGACAATCGTGCTGTTAGGCTCACTGTTTTCATCCGGTTGAACCAAAGTGGCGGTCGCGCCAAATGGAATTTTGTTTCCTTGGTAGGAAAGGGTTAACAGGGCGCGGTAACCAATGCGTGTCTGAAAATCGGCCAGTGTCAGCGCGCCTTGAGTGGGAACGGTCGTCTGGGTACTGACATCAACATCAACATTATCGCCCATCGAATAGGTATCTAACGAAATGCGATTCTTACGATAACTGCTGGCATAAGGAATAATGGCATAACCGCGCCAGTCAGTGGTGATCCCGGTGTAATTCTGGATTTTAACCCCTTTCGCACCGTTGGCTCGCACTAACACTAAGGTGTCGCCTAATGATTGGGATAGCGTAATGCCGTAAGGATGGGCGACGATCCCGCCATTGAGACCATAATTTAATTGCTTGGACTGTTTATCATAGCGATAGCCTGCATTTACCTGACCGTAAGCGCCTTTATAGTCTGCATTGATGCTGCCGCCAGCGCCTGTGTTATGGTTGGCATAATTTTGCTGAATGCTGTAAGACAGGTTGTTATCTTCCAGCGCCGTGCCACTTAAGCTGACTTGATGAGAGGCGTCACCCTGTTTATTGTTGGTCAGGCTATAGCTGACCCAACTATTTTTCAGCCAACGATCAAGCGGTATTTGTAAATTTAATGACAGGATTTGATCATTGTTGGCCGCGCCCGGCATCTTACTATATGAGTAATTCAGGCTGTAATTAACCGAATGGTAACTGGTGTTATAACCGGCAGTGATATTTCTTTCGTTGCCAGTCTGCGACCAGTAATCTTGTTGATAAGCGGATAAATAAACACCACCAAAATCGCCCAGCGATTGGTTGATGTAGAGTTGCAGCTTGTTGCGTTTATTGCTGGCATAGTGGCTATTCTCGGTAATATCAAACTCATTGGCTTCTCTGAAATCATAAAAATTACGTGTCGAGTAACGATAACCGGCTACCGTAAAATTGGTGCCCGTCCGGAGAAGATCTTTGGCATATTGAAACCGGTATGATTGCCCTGAAATATAGCTTTTTGAGGTGAGTTCTGACCTTGCATGAGTGACATCAAAGGAGAGCGAACCCCAATCCGACAAGCTATAACCTGTCCCCAGCGCGGCAGATTGATAATTTTTAGAGAACGTGGTTCCGCCATACAGCGTGACACTGTTGGAAAGGCCATAAGTGACCGTTCCCTGCATAAAATAAGGTTCTTTACCTCGATGATTCGAGGATTGGTATTTTCCGATTGCCAGAGAATGGCGCAGGTTATCTTCCCGTAACATGACAGGCAATGCGGAGAACGGTTGTACGGAGCGGCGTTCGGTTCCGTCCGCTTCTTTGACGATTATTTCTAAGTTACCACTGGAGGTTGTCGGATACAGATCATTAATAACAAATGGGCCGGGGGAAACATAAGTTTCATAAATAGTGTAACCATTTTGCTTAATAGTAACTTGTGCATTGCTTTGCGCAATTCCCCGTATTGTCGGGGCAAACCCTCTCAGGCTTTCCGGCAGCATATTGTCATCTGACATTAATTGCATACCGCGAAATTGAAAACCATCAAAAATAGGCGAGGGTGTATAACTGTCACCCAATACCAACTGGCTTTTTAGGCTATGAATATCACGTTGCAAATAAGTGCTCAGGCTCTGCCATTTATTATTTTGGCTGCTGTAAGTGGAGTAATTACGCAACCGCCAGGCTTTCCAATTGACGCCGCTGCGGAGATTAAGGAAATTATTGCTGTCTGAACCTGAATGATTATCTATCCAGTTAGTTGAGCCACTATAGCTATAATTAACCTGTAAGGAAGTTAACCCTTGTTGCCATAATTTTGGGGGAACATAATCTTTTACCTTAATGCTCATCGCCGCCTGAGGAATACTGATATCCAACTGTTGTTTATTGAAATCAAAAGAAGAAGATGACGACGTAATATACTTGGCAAGATCGGTGATTTCAGTTTCTGGTGGCAAAGCTGCTAAAGCAGGGAATATATCAATATTTACTCCCATATCTTTGAGCTGTTTTACGGTGAGTTTGGGCAATAATTTATTATTCACCAGAACAAAATCAACGTTCCCGCTATCAACCCTTTCCCGGTTGAGGTAAATATCGACCCAATAGCGTCCCGGCGGTTGTTGATCACCCTCCATAAAAATTGACAGATCAATATCTTCAGGAGAACCAGAAAGGTTTTCTAGTGCGTTAATATTAAAATATTCTTCTCCATGTGCTTTATCGGGTGTCAAAGCCCATAACGTTGCCAGCACACATAATGGTACTTGCATTGGTTTGAAAAATAACACCAAATTATCAAAAATATTACGTTGAAGATAATACCGGCTGTTATCCATAATGATTTTTAATCTTTTTAGGTAAAAGAGGTAGGGTGTATGAAAATTAAGTTAAAGTGACTGTTTTTCTTCTGGTGTTATTCCGCCATAGTCATTGATAGCTTTCCAGAAAACAGAACTTGCATTTTTAACCGGAATATCCCAACTTAATTGACCGAAAGGCGCAACCATTCCTGCTGACTGTATCTCATGGCTACCGACACCTAAATAAGAAAATGAAATATAGTAGGGCGTTGGGTTTTCAGCCGTCAGCTTATGACCAGCGATTTTAAATTTAAGTTGTTTATACGCATCACCGGCATTTTCATTTAAATCAGCAGGGCGATAAAATAATTTAAAACGTGATCTTACTGTGATTTGTAACTGGTTTTGCTCAGATTTTACGGTTGCTGGAATAGATTTAACATTAAGCCAGAACAAAGATTCTCTGTCGTTGGGGAAATCATTGCCGGTTTTCACGATCCGTAATACTGTTTCATTTTCGGCAGTTAATTTAAATAGCGGGGGAGTCACAATAAAAGGTACTTTAGTTTCATCATGTTCTCCCTGAATCCAGGATTGGATAAGATAAGACGTATCTGTTTCCGGATTGCTGATAGAGATTGATGTTTCTTTCCGATCGCTGCTATAAATCACGCGGGTGCCACCGACAATGACACCGGCAAAAGCAATATTGATGTTAAATATGGCAATGATAATGAAAATCAAAATACGAAAATATTTCAAAATAGAAACTCCGAATAATATTATTTTTTATAACGACAGATTAATTAATAGAGTAAGTTTACTATTACCATTTGCTGGTTACAGTAAATGGTAATAGTTATTAATTATAAATTGTTACTCAATCTATTTAGTTGTAACCGTATTAGTTATAAACAATCGTAAAGTTAGCGACGGCATTAGCAGAACCAGCTGTAATACCTGCTGGATCTAAAGTAGCAACATATTTAGCCATAAAATCCAGATCGGCTGATGAGCCTTTTATTTTTCCTAACGGATTACTTTTTGAAGTTGTTCCCATAGGAATAAGTGTATTGCTGTCATTTTCATAAATACCGATAGCAACGCCTTGAGCCGCTTTGTTATCAGCATTATTCAATGCCAAATAATTTTTGTTTTTAGCATCAAGTTGGCCATCAAACCTAGCGCTTGCACCTGAAATTGATCCCGGGCAATTAGTCAATTTGATAGTGAAACGTGCTGCGCCTGCTGTTTTATTTACTGCATTTAATGCTGATGTATTGATAGTTCCCATATCAACAGTTTGTTTTTGAGAGTTTGTGTCAACAGTACATGCTTCAGAAATTATTTTTCCTTTAAATTCGATTTGACCATCTTCAGCATTCGCTAATGGCATAAAGAAAGATGAAAAGAATAAAGATGAAATTGTTAATTTGGTTTTCATTTCTAACATATTCCCATCCCTGATGTATTTATACATAGGGATATCGACAATGAATTAATATTAACGCTGCATACTAATAATACAGCACCTAAATAATTAGATGATATCTGCAAGATGTTAACAAAATACTATTGATATTAACTGCCTAACAGATAAGACGGAGAATATAGTAGCGACTTATTAGCAAAGTTAAAGATAACAACTCCATAAAGCACAATATTCAGAGCATTAATCCATTAATTTACCATTAATAGCATGTCATTCAGTAAATAGAGTATTTTTCACGCAATAATGAACTTTTATTCTGTTTTATAAGATTAATTATTAAATGGGTGAAATTTGAAGGAATAAATGTGAATATAAGCGTGTTTAATTTTTGTATTTATATTTTTATCATTAGTTTGACTAAATATTGCTTATTTGTTATTCGTGATATCGATTGGTTGGTAATTCTTAATATTTCATATTAGTTAGCTATTTTAACTACATTTTATAAAATCGATTAAACTTTATCGCCAACAATAGCTAACTATCCGTTAATAATAACTGGCAGAATATTTCTTATTCTAAAATAAATTTAACAAATGGAATTATAATAAAACAAAATAAATACTTATGATTTGCTCACAGGACGATCTCATTATTCCTATGTTAGTTACAACATACTTATTAAAACAAACAAAAAATACCAAAAAGCACCGAACAAAAAAAGCTAACCAGGCAATTTATTCCGGCACTGAAAACAAAAAGGAGAGGGCATAAGCCTCTCTCCATTAGGGAATTTTTTTGCGGTGTTTGTAGGTAGTAGTAGGTAATAGTAGGTCAGTTTAACTGACGCATTAATGCATGAGTAACCATGCGGAAGGAACGGTTGTCACCAGCAAAACAAAAATAGTTGATTTTTCCATGAGATTCATCGTATTACAATCACCATTTTGTTTGCGGGCATAGAGGAAAACAAGTAATCCTGGCGCATACAATACAACTGAAAGCAATAAGTGCATTAAACCAGAGGCATAAAGTAGCCATAATCCGTAGGTACAAGCACCAACAGCAATAAACAACAAAAGTCGGTTACTGCGTTCGAACGCAACCTTTACCAAAAATGCACCGACCAAAAAGTAGGGAACAAGGATCATTTCTGACGCAATGGAAAGCAATGTATTGTAATTGCTGCCACTGAGCCAAATTAAAACCAGCGCCAATTGAACAGCGCCATTTGTGATCCATAATGAAGACTCCGGTGCCTTATTGGCATTCTGCTTACTGAATATTTTAGGAAATGAACCATGTAAAGCCGCAATAAAGGGAACTTCTGCGGCCATGATTGTCCAGCTCAGGTAAGCACCACACACGGAAATGATTAAACCGGCAACAATCACAATTTCACCAGCCGGGCCAATTAGCCCGACCATCAAGTTTGCCATTGACGGATTGCGAATTGCCGCGAGTTCCGGTCTGGTCACTAAACCCAGTGAGAGCAGGGTAACCAGTATATAAACGCCTAATGCTGAAATAACAGCCAGTATCGTTGCAGCTCCAATGTCTTTGCGTTTTTTAGCTCTTCCCGAAACAACAACAGCGCCTTCCACACCAATGAAAACCCATAGTGTGATCAACATGGTATTTTTGACTTGCTGCCAGACCGGTTCGCCCATTTCAATACCGGTGAAATCGAACGTGAAGATATCCATTTTGAAAGCAATGGCGGCCAGAACAATAAACATGCCTAAAGGTAACAACTTAGCTATTGTGGCTAACTTATTCACACTCGCTGCTGTTTGGACTCCTCTGAGTACCAGCCAATGGACAAACCAAAGCAGAATAGATTCACCGATTAATGCCTGCCAAGTGTTTCCCTCACCGAAAATCACCGAGTCCTCAGTGTCAGTGAAAAAGCGCAGGGCGGCAAAGACAATCACCAAATAAGAGACATTGGCAATAATGGCGCAGAACCAATATCCCCATGCAGAACAAAAACCGACTAATTCACCAAATCCTTCTCTGGCGTAAGTAAAGATGCCGCTGTCTAAATCCGGGCGGAGGCGAGAAAGTAACAATAAGGAAGTGGCTAAAAAGAGAATACCTATGCCGGTTATTCCCCAACCAATCATCAATGCAGCTGGGCTGCCTGCTTGAGCCATATTTTGCGGTAAACTGAATACACCAGCGCCAACCATAGAACTGAGTACCAGCGCGGTCAAAGACGTCAGGCCTAATTTCTTTTCCAAAGAGACATTCCTAAAAGTAAGGTGAACTATTGCATCCATGCGATGGAGTGCAGAAATATTCGGTAGTTAAATCTTAAAAATGGGGAGATTTTACGGAGTGATCTGGGTGTATGCAATGGGTGACTATGCAAAAAAAGATAAAATTTATGCATAAAAATAGCGTTTTTGCGTGGTTTTTTGCATGGTTTTCTGGAAAAAGATCTATAAAAAAGAGGGACACCGTGTTGCATGTCCCTCTTTTTCAATGCGGTGGAATCCCTTTAGCCCGCTGCCTTATGTGACTTATTATTTGAACAAATCGGCACTAATGGTGACATTACCGCCATTGGATTGCCATTCACGGGTGATATGGTAGTATTTTGCGCCTTTTTCCGCTGCACGTTTAGCAACTTGATATGACACATCTGGTGCAGTGGTGTAGTAACCGGAGAACGTGATGGAATCAAAAGGAACCATTTGAGCTGCCGAGGCTTTATTCAATTCCTGAATTTTCGTGCCGTCCGGCAACGTTACCGTGTAACGGCCACCTTTTGATGACTGGGTTTCGAAAAAATTACCGATAAAACTGGTGGATGTTGAAGATGCTACACCTGGAATCTCTACTTTTTCAGCCGCTTCTCCACCTTGTGCTAAGGCTTTGCGTCCGGCATCAGAATCAGCGGGGATCACTGCTTTATCAGATTGAACCTGACGTTTTGGCGCATCTTTCTTATAGACGTAAGCAGTGACGACTTGATTGCCACCATTATTCGGGGAAATATCACGGACAATAAAGAAAGCCGCGGCATTTTTCTTATTCGCTGCTTTGGCGAGTGCTTCTTTCAGATCAGGATCCGTCGGGAAATAACCGCTTACTGTGACGGTATCAAAAGGTTCCAGAGAGATAGCTTCGTGTTTAGGTAACTCTTTAATTTCACGATAAACACGGTATTGTGTGGCAGGGTCTATTTTTTCTGCATCTTTATGATACAAATCGGCGACAACACGTGAATTGCCACTGCCATTAAAATCATCGATGCTCTGAATATAGAAACCATCAGCACCTTTCTTATCCGCCTGACGAGAAACGGCTTCTGCGGCTTCATAAATGGCATTAAAACGCCCGGTGACTTCAATTCGCTCAAAGGGTTTGAGTTCGGCAGCTTTCTTTGGTGTTAATTCTTTAGCCGCATGTGCTGCTGTAGCCATTGTTGTTAATGAGAACATCGCCGTTGCGATGATCGTCGTTTTCAGCTTCATAAAAAATCCTTTCGCCTTACGCATTAAAATATTTATAACGTGCTGAACATTGTTCTGTATCACATAGGCCGCAATTATGGCATGTAACAATGCCGATTGTCGCAAGAATTTATCCTATCTAAATAACTGTTTATCTATATTTGGTACATGACACCAATAATTTTAATGAAAATAGCGATTTATATAAAATTTATCATCGTTTACATTGAAACTTCGTTTATTTTTGGAAAAATTTTTTTTCAAAATCAAATAATACCAATTGAAATGATTATTTTTTTAAATTATTTAATTTGTTGTTATTCCTCCGTCAGCCCATATTGATAGGTTTTACTGGTAGATTCTATTTGTAAATATAGTTATTAAGAGCATTTTGAGTATTAAATTGGCTTCAACAAGCAATAATCGGCAATATCCATCCTTACAGAAGGAAACATATATGCGTATCGGTGTACCAAAAGAACAGCTTTCCAATGAAGCTCGTGTTGCTGCCACGCCCTCTACGGTGGAGCAATTACGGAAATTGGGGTTTGATGTTACAGTCGAAACAGGAGCAGGACATCTTGCCAGTTTTGATGATGTTGCTTATCAAAAAGCAGGGGCTAATATTGCAGAACAGCATGAAATCTGGCAGTCAGATGTCATTTTTAAAGTCAACGCCCCACAAGAGAAAGAAATCGCATTGATGAAGGAGGGGGCAACGTTAGTCAGTTTTATCTGGCCAGCTCAACATACTGAATTAATGGAAAAATTGTCAGAGCGAAAAATAACTGTTCTGGCAATGGATTCCGTTCCGAGAATTTCCCGCGCACAATCATTAGATGCTCTGAGTTCAATGGCGAATATTGCGGGTTACCGCGCGATTGTTGAAGCGGCTCATGAATTTGGTCGTTTCTTTACCGGTCAAATCACAGCAGCCGGTAAAGTGCCACCAGCAAAAGTGATGATTATCGGCGCCGGTGTTGCCGGGCTTGCGGCGATTGGTGCAGCAGGCAGTCTTGGTGCCATTGTCCGTGCTTTTGATACGCGCCCGGAAGTTAAGGAGCAAGTTCAAAGTATGGGCGCGGAATTTTTGGAATTAAATTTCAAAGAAGAAGCCGGTAGCGGTGATGGTTATGCAAAAGTCATGTCTGAAACCTTTATTAAGGCTGAGATGGAACTGTTTGCAGCTCAGGCAAAAGAAGTCGATATTGTTGTCACAACAGCATTAATTCCGGGGAAACCGGCACCAAAATTGATCACCAAAGAAATGGTGGAATCAATGAAACCGGGCAGTGTGATTGTTGACTTGGCCGCCCAAAACGGCGGGAACTGTGAACTGACCGTAGCAGATAAACTCACCGTCACAGAGAATGGCGTCAAAATCATCGGCTATACGGATTTGCCCAGCCGTTTACCCACGCAATCATCCCAGCTGTACGGTACAAATCTGGTTAACCTGATGAAATTGCTGTGCAAAGAAAAAAACGGTGAGATTATCGTTGATTTCGATGATGTTGTTATCCGTGGTGTGACCGTGATCAAAGACGGGGAAATTACCTGGCCCGCACCACCCATTCAGGTTTCCGCTCAGCCTGTCAAAAGCGATCTTGCCAAGACCGCGCCCAGCAAAAAAACCGAAAAAGCGAAGGACGAAAGCCCGAAATCTCCGTGGCTGAAGTACGGGTTACTGGCCTTGTTCATTATTCTTTTTGGCTGGCTGGCAAACGTTGCACCGAAAGAATTTCTGTCTCACTTTACGGTATTTGCTTTGTCTTGCGTGGTGGGCTACTACGTGGTCTGGAATGTCAGCCACTCATTACACACGCCATTAATGTCGGTGACCAATGCCATTTCCGGCATCATTGTGGTTGGCGCAGTGTTGCAGATAGGGGAAGGCGGATGGGTCAGTTTTCTGTCTTTTATTGCGGTATTGATCGCCAGTATCAATGTGTTTGGCGGATTTACCGTAACACAACGTATGCTGAAAATGTTTCGTAAAGGGTAAGGAGTGACTTATGTCGAACGGAATTATGTCAAACGGGGTCGTCACTGCGGCATACATTGTCGCCGCCATCTTATTTATTTTCAGTCTGGCGGGTCTTTCCCGTCATGAAAGTGCCAAACGGGGCAATATTTTCGGTATTGCGGGTATGGCTATCGCTTTGATCGCAACCATTCTAGGACCTGACTCCGGTAACATTGTCTGGATCATTCTGGCGATGATTATTGGTGCAGTCATTGGAACTCGCCTTGCTAAAAAAGTGGAAATGACTGAAATGCCAGAATTAGTTGCCATTCTGCATAGTTTTGTCGGTTTAGCGGCGGTGCTGGTTGGGTTCAGCAGCTTTATTACCTATGACACTCTTACCGGCGATAGCTTCACTAATTCGGTGATGGAAAACATTCATCTGGCAGAAGTTTTCCTTGGCATTTTCATCGGTGCTGTCACCTTTACAGGCTCAGTTGTCGCATTTGGTAAATTGCGCGGAAAAATTTCCTCCAAGCCACTGATGCTACCGCATCGCCATAAACTTAATCTGGCAGCTTTGGTTATCTCTTTTGTCCTGATGATTATCTATATCAAAGCGGCATTTGTCGGATTACAGGTTTTCGCCATTCTTGTCATGACTGTCATTGCGTTGGCATTCGGCTGGCATTTGGTGGCATCCATCGGCGGAGCCGATATGCCAGTGGTGATTTCCATGCTGAACTCATATTCAGGGTGGGCCGCCGCCGCCGCAGGCTTTATGTTGGATAATGATCTGTTGATTGTCACTGGCGCGTTAGTGGGTTCTTCCGGCGCAATCCTTTCTTACATCATGTGCAAGGCCATGAATCGTTCTTTCATCAGTGTTATTGCCGGAGGTTTTGGCTCTGATGGCGTATCTTCTGGTGAAGAACAAGCAACGGGAGAGCATCATGAAACAACAGCGGAAGACGTTGCTGAACTGTTGAAAAATTCAACTTCAGTCATTATTACGCCGGGATATGGTATGGCGGTTGCGCAGGCACAATATCCGGTTCATGACATCACGGCAAAATTGCGTGAAAAAGGCATCAATGTTCGGTTTGGTATTCATCCGGTAGCAGGGCGTTTGCCGGGGCACATGAATGTGTTACTGGCTGAGGCCAAAGTGCCTTATGACATTGTGTTGGAAATGGATGAAATCAACGATGATTTTGTTGAAACAGATACGGTTTTGGTGATTGGCGCCAATGACACAGTAAACCCGGCGGCACAGGATGATCCAAACAGCCCGATTGCCGGAATGCCTGTATTGGAAGTCTGGAAAGCACAAAACGTTATTGTTTTTAAACGTTCGATGAATACCGGATATGCAGGAGTGCAGAATCCATTATTCTTTAAAGACAACACTCAAATGCTATTCGGTGATGCAAAAACAAGTGTCGATGCAATTTTACGGGCACTGTAATCACCATTTAATGATGCGTCTTATATTTCCTCGCACAGCGGGGAAATATAAGAATAAGAATGAAAATTAAAGAGCTTTGTATTTATTAATGGTGAAAGGCTAAATAGTGAAAAGCTCTTTTCCAGTTTTTATTCCACGACACATAAAATAAGTTTCAAATTACATGATGGTTTCTCATTTATTATAAAACACGCACATCTCGTTGTTATTTTCACGAGTTTTTATGCGTTGTTTTATAAGAAAAATGTTTTATTCCAAACAGGGAATAGTCCAAAATATTGGAAGGTAAACCATGAAGAATGAACTCCATCAAAAAGAAAACGTAATTCAATCTACTAAAGATACTTTAATTGAACAGTTTAATTACTGGAAACAACAGTTGGTTGATATTGCTCCACTGCATCATTTTCCCTTAGATAATCCACGTCCAGAAAAACAAACATTAGAAAAGCAAATTGAAGCAAAACCAATAAATCAGCAATATATTCCAAAGGAACTTACGCTAAAAATCAGTGCGTTATGTAAACAGTACGAGGTCACACTGTTTTCGTTCTTAGAAACAGCTTTTGCTGTGTTACTTAGCCATTACAGTGATGATAACGATATTTTAATCGGAACACTCATTACTGAAAGAAAACAAAATGGCACTGAATCTTTCGTCAATGCATTGGTTATCAGAACGGATTTATCTGCCCAGCCTACATTCAGTGAATTATTAAAACAAAATCACCGCACTATTTTGGATGCCTATGCTCATCAAGATCTTCCTTTTAAAAGGTTGGCAGAAAAAATTACCTTCAATCAGAACGTAAATTATCATCCGATTTTTCAAATTGCCTTTACATTAGGCAGTGCCGAACAAAAAAATAATTTTTTGGTGCAGGATAATGATATTAAAAATGAGCAAAATCAACTTGATTTAGCGGTTTATCTTTATGACGAGAATGTTGATGAAAAAGGTGAATTATCGATTTCATGGTGTTATGACGAGGATTTATTTGAAAGTGTCACGATTAAACGATTAATGGCAAATTATGAAACACTGCTTTCTAATATCGTTGATGCGATAAAACCTCGTACAGAGAATGAGCGGATAAATTCAGAACCAGAGCCTTTTGCCCATGACATTCCATTTCTGTCAGATGCTGAAAAACACATTTTACTGCATGAATGGAGAGGGCCACAGACTCATTATCAAACAGGGCACGGTTTCCGCAAATTATGTTTTCACGAATTATTTGAACAGCAAGTTGCACGAACGCCTGAAAATATCGCAGTGGTTTTTGGCGACGATTCGCTGAGTTATCAGGAAATCAATCAACAAGCTAACCAATTGGCGCACTATTTGATTGAATTGGGTGTTACGCCAGATATGCTGGTCGCGCTTTGCATGCCGCGGTCATTACAAGGAATAGTCGCAATATTAGGCATCCTGAAAGCGGGCGGAGCTTATGTACCGCTAGATCCGAGTTATCCACAGGCACGTCTTCAGTATATGCTGGAACACAGTAAGGCAGAGCTTATTTTGTCTGAAACACATCTGGCCGAAAAACTGCCCGCCAATCAGCACTCCAATCAGCACTCCAATCAGCAAAAAATAATTTACCTGAATACGCAGGCGGTACAAACACACCTGCAAACTTTGCCCAATGAGAATATTACTGAACGCCCAATTCCGCTGACAGAAGACAATCTGGCATATGCGATTTATACATCTGGCTCGACGGGAAAACCGAAGGGCGTGATGGCAAAACATAAAGGTTGGGTTAATCTGGCATTATCGCAGGCGAACCTATTTAAACTTGATGCAAACAGCCGGATATTGCAGTTTGCTTCGCCGAGTTTTGTTGCTATGACAACGGAAATTTCCACCACTTTTCATTGTGGTGCAACGTTATATTTAATTACAGAAGAACAGCAACGCAGCCCGGAACTGCTGGACAACTTAGTTGAGCAATACCAGCTTACACATGCTGTTTTGCCGCAAGCACTATTACCACACCTGAACGTCGATAAATGGCAATCCGTCAAAAACTTATTAATGGGAGGAGAAGCGTTACCGCCACAAATCGCTACCCGTTGGAAATCAGGCAGAAAATTATTTAATGCTTATGGATCGACCGAAACGGCTTCAATGATCACTGTGGGTTTGGTCACTGATGAGCGGATTACCATTGGAAAACTCACACCGAATATTGTGGCTCGTGTACTTGATCCTGAAGACAGGCTGTTACCGATTGGCGCTATTGGGCAGCTGCATATCGGCGGGCCTCAACTGGCGAGAGGTTATCTGAATGCACCGGAAATGACAGAAAAACAGTTTATCCGTGATCCGTTCAACCCATCCTATACTGATAAAAGGCTCTACCGGACAGGGGATTTAGTGCGTTGGACAGCAGATGGCCGGCTGGAGTTTATTGGCCGCGCTGACTCGCAGATCAAAATTCGTGGTAACCGCATTGAACTGGGTGAAATAGAAGAGGCTTTAAGTCAGCATGAGTCATTAAGCGGTGCGGCGGTAATTGCTTACGGTGAGGGCAATGAAGATAAAAGGCTGGTTGCTTATGTTTGCCCGAATGTGCAATGGTTGGAAGAACGGAAAACAACAAAAGCAAGGGGGGCAAAATTTGATGCCGCTGCTCTGGTCAGTGAACTTTCCGAATTGCTTGAAACTTTCCTGAAACGGCAATTACCTGAATATATGGTGCCTTATATTTATATTCCGCTGGAGCGGATGCCGCTCACACCTAACAACAAAGTGGACAAAAGATCCTTGCCTGCACCGGATAAAAACAATTTTCGTCAGCAAAATTATGTTGCAGCAAGAAATGAACTCGAAGAAAAGCTTTGTCTGTTATGGCAAGAAAATTTGAAAGTTCATCAAGTTGGCATTCACGATAATTTCTTCGAACTTGGCGGGCATTCACTGTTAGCCGCCAAAATAACGGCATCGATTAAGCATACATTGGACGATAGTTTCAATATGTATCAATTGTTCACCTATCCGACTGTTGCAGAAATTGCGCTTATCATACAGCCCCAACTCATTAAGGATGCAGAAAAATCTGAAATAGCGATATCTGAATTAAGACAAACTTGGCCTGACAAAAAAATACCGATGTCTTATATTCAAAAAATATTTTTACCTTTGACACAAATGGGAAGGCTGGAGCAATGCTTTCATATTCCTATTGCTTTATTGATTAATGGAAAGCCTAATTATCAAGCGCTGGAAAAAAGCCTGAATACCCTGTTAGGACGGCATGAAAGTTTGCGCTTTAAATTCTATCAGGAACAGGATCAGGTTGTCATGAAACCTGTCAATGATATGACCCTCGATTTACAAATTGTCGAATTGCCATTTTCCAAGCTGCAAACTGCCAAACTACAGGCAAAAGATCTAGATAAAGCGCAAATATTCAGCAAAATGGAGCAGTTCTGGCAGGAAGTGAACAGAAAGCCGTTTGATATTTATAATCAGCCGCTGATACGAGCCTATTTATTATCCATTTCTGAAGAAAATACCGGATTATTGTTTGATATTCATCATATGATTTTTGATGGCTGGTCAGTCAATGTCTTTCTGCATGAATTTTTACAATTATATGCCGCATATTCACAAGGACAGGCGCCGGCACTTCCGCCAATTGTTATGCAGTATTCTGATTATGTTTATGATGCACAGGAACGTCATAAAAAAGAGGAATATCAGCGGCAATTTAAATTTTGGCAACAACAGCTTGCAAAAACCAATATGAAGCATGATTTTCTGGCAGATTTCAGCCGAAATATTGCTTCATGTGGCCAATTTAAAATTAGCTACATTGATATACCTCATTCAGTTACGAAAGCGGTTGCGAAGTATTGTGAAGTCAACAATACGACGCCGTACATGTTATTTATGGCGCTGTTCCATACCTGTATATTTATGCACTCAGGTGTGTCGCAGACGATAACATCTTCACCACGTTTTGAGCGTGACCGGATAGAAAGCCATCAGGCGATCGGGGCATTTTTAAACGCTTTATTGGTCGAAACCTCGATAAATAACGAGATGAGCTTGCATGATATTATCCAGCAGATCAGGCAGTATATTTATAACTCGATGCAAAACTCGGATGTGCATATATCGTTGGTGATTGATTCTGTCGGTGAAAAAGTAAGGAATGCTCTGTTTAATATTGTCTTTAATTATATGGATATCGACAGTGATGAAAATGAAAAACTCTTCACCCATCTTGGTATGGAACCCGTACAAATTATGCCAACGCCTTTTGAATCACTCGGCATGACTTTTTTCAACAGGTCTAAAAATACTCTCTGTGAATTTGTCTATAACCAAGAGCTTTATTCCCAAAAAGAAATTGATAGTTTACTCCGGTATTTTGATCGGTTAATGAATGCGATTGTCGCGGGACAGGAAAAAGAGAGTATCCGTTGTTTTTATGACCGGGGTTTTTAATTCACCAATAAATATACCCTATGGATTTCGAGTTGCATCGCGGCGGCAAACAATGCCTCATGGAAGAGGCGAGTCTAATTGTTCCCATTCAGGGCGCGAGAAAATTTGAACATCTTCGGAATGTTAACTTCTGGCTAAGTGAACTTATTGTTCTTACATGCAACTTGCGTAAGAACAATAACTGTTTAATAACAATAAGTTACACCTTAACGCCACACTTTAATTTTCTCTACTTATTAAAATATACATTTGAAAAAGTAAGATTTACCAAATAATATGGTGTGAGTAATCAGCCACACTTTTCACACAGTGCGATCAATAAAAATAGTATTTTGGAGCAGTTATGCGTGCTAAAAATCAGGACGACAGAAATATGGGCGATAAAAATGAAGATGCAAAATCGCGGAGTTCTTATGAGTTAATCAATTCCACGGTTCACCAGAAACAGGGGATGTCATTAACTATTTCGGAGAATCACATGCCGGGTAATCGGCTGTATGATAATCCCGCAGTTGCATACCTTGTCAGTCTCGGCTCAAAGCGGAGCCGTCAAACGATGAAATCATTTCTGAATATTGTGGCGAAAATGCTGGGATACCAAAATGTACAGGATTGTTCATGGAGCGCGCTGCGCAGGCACCATGTTCAGGCAGTGATGGAAATGCTCTCCGATTCAGGCAAAGCTCCGGCTACAATCAATACTTATCTTTCAGCCTTGAAAGGTGTTGCGTTAGAAGCATGGACGATGAGACAACTTGATACGGATAATTTTCAACACATTAAACAGGTTCGCTCGGTGAGGGGAAATCGTTTACCTAAAGGCCGGGCGCTTGAGCGTTATGAAATTAAAGACCTGTTTTTTACCTGCGAAAGTGATCTCAGCACCAAAGGATTACGGGATGCCGCGATTATCGGCATTCTGATCGGTTGCGGTTTACGCCGGTCAGAAATTGTGTCGTTAGATTTGAAACACGTGATTTATCGTGAACAGGCATTAAGAGTGATGGGGAAAGGAAATAAAGAGCGTTTATCTTATATGCCGGCGGGAACATGGAAACGGTTGAATCGCTGGATAGAGGAAGTTCGCGGTGATCATAGCGGGCCATTATTCACCCGTATTCGCCGACATGATGATGTCACAGAAACCCGGCTCTCCGATCAGGCCATTTATCATATTCTGGAAACCCGCAGAATCGAAAGCGGAATTGAAAAATTCGCCCCTCACGATTTACGCCGAACCTTTGCTTCCGCCATGCTGGACAATGGCGAAGATATTGTGACAGTCAAAGATGCGATGGGGCATTCAAGTATCACGACAACCCAAAAATATGATCGCCGTGGCGATGAACGCTTGAGAAATGCTGCCAGAAATTTGGATTTTTAATATGTGTTTTGATATGGGACTTTTGATATCAAATGTAAAATTGCCCAAAATGCGCTATTTTGGGCAATTTATCAGCGTCATTCTTCATCAAAATTAATCGGGCAAACAAAACCATCAGGTTTTATTGCCAGAAGATCACACTTCAAGTGGTTGATAACATGTTCTGCGGTATTGCCCAAAAATGCCGCAGACAGACCCGTTCGCCCAAGAATGCCAAAAACAGCCACGCCGGCATTCAATCTTTCGCAGGTTTCAGGAATGATTTTTTCCGGTAACCCTTCCTCAACATTAGTTTGTTCTTCGCTGATATGGAATTTTTGGCGCAATTCTTTCATGGCAACCAGATGTTGGCCACGTAGTGCCCGGTTGTAAACATTCGGGTCAAAATGGGGCAGTTCAGTTGCAATATTCAGCGGAGCAGCAGGATAAGCACTGACCAGATGAATAAGCGGGTCTTTTACAATTCTGTTGGCAAGATCCTGCGTTTCTTGAACCAGTTTCAGGTTGAGGTCATGATGGTAAGATTCTTCATTGGACAAATTAACGGCAACGACAACAGAGCCTTTTTCCGGCCACGCCTGATCTTTGACCATCCAGACAGGGCAAGGGCATTTACGCAACAAATGCCAGTCAAGTGGAGTAAAAATCATCGATTCGAATAAAGAGTGCTGATGAGCCATCTTCAATAACAAATCGTGCTTTTCTGCGATCACTTCCTGAATAATCGCTTCATAAAAACAATTATGCCAGACAACTTTAATCTCAATATCAATTCCCGATTCGAGGTAATAATGTGCCTGCTGTTTTATCCAGGCAACTCGCTGACTAACGACACCTTTGCGCATGGCGTTTCTTTCTTCAGGAGAAAGCAAGGTTGTCATGTCATAGGAAAGATCATAAATGGGTAAGAACGCTTTAATCCGGCCACCATTACGTTGCACGATATATACCGCGCGTCTTAACGCTGGCTGATCATCCTGATTTGGATCAATTGCAACTAAGAGGTTTTGATAGTTTGCCATGTTAATTCCTCACAGAGGCTGGAAGTGCAGATCGGAATCCATTATGTCGAGTTGATAGACAATAATAAAAAGCCAGAACGGTAAAATAACGTGATCTGGCTTACATTTTACGAAAAATTTAAGCGATATCCGCGTGAACGGCTTTACCTGCCAGCTCAGACAACTTATCCATATTTTCTACAGCAATATATTTACCTTTCACGCCCAGAATGCCATTTTTCTGAAAACGGCCAAGCAAACGGCTGATAGTTTCGACGGTTAAACCGAGGTAATTTCCGATATCACCACGAGTCATGGTTAAACGAAATTCGCGGGGAGAGAACCCACGCCGGGCAAATCGGCAGGATAAATTATAGATAAATGCAGCCAGCCGTTCTTCTGCATTTTTCTTGGATAACAAGAGGATCATTTCCTGATCGCCCTTAATTTCTCCACTCATTAAACGCATCATCTGTTGACGCAGGTTCGGCATTTTTCCGGAAAGGTCATCTAACGTTTCAAATGGAATTTCACATACCATTGACGTTTCCAATGCCTGAGCAAAACTTGGGTGCTCGGTATTAATGATGGCATCAAATCCGACTAAATCACCGGCAAGGTGGAAGCCGGTGATCTGCTCATCACCTTCTTCGGTAATCGTATAGCTTTTGATAGTCCCGGAACGGATAGCGTAAAGTGATTTTAATGTATCACCCGCCTGAAAAAGTGTTTGCCCTTTCTGAATTGGCTTTTTGCGCTCAATGATATTATCGAGTTGATCGAGTTCGAATTCGTTCAAAGCAAAAGGAATACAGAGTTGGTTAATGCTGCAATCCTGACAATGGATTGCACAACCCCCTAATTGAACCCGCCTGATAATGTGTTTTTCCGAAACCATAGGAAATGCTCGTTAGTGTGAGAATGATTGACTGTTTGCCAATTTATCATATTTGAGCTGCCCTGATAAGAGATTGATTTCCCCTGCTAATGTACTGGAAGGCATTACGCCAAAAGGTAACATAACAAAAAAAGTAATAACTCACCGTTTTGGCTTTTCTCATTATTTCATCATTTTTTTGTGATAGCGCACAGATTTAAAGTATTTATTAAATTGTTATTAATATTCTTAACCATATGTTTTATATCTGTGCTCAGCAGAAAATTAGTAAATGAAATAATTAATAATTAGCTGAGGAAATTTTAATTATGACTAAGCCATCTAATTCTAACGTAAATGTCGATGCTTTATTTCTAGGCCCAAAGTCAGAAAATGCTGTATTTTTCAGAGAAATGATGGATTACGCAGTCAGTGAGCATATGCATTGGCGTTCTGGCTTCCACCCGGAAGATGCCGCTTTGGTAACGTCGGTTGATCGCTATGAGCATAACTACAGAGAAACATTGTATCGAACAGAAGGGATATTAAATCAGCTTTCAGCGAAATTAAAAAACTCTTCGATTCCGTTCTTTTCTCCCCGGTATCTTGGCCACATTAATAGCGATACCCTGATGGTTTCTAATCTCGCGTATGTGATGGCGATGATATATAACCCGAACAACTGTTCTTACGAAGCATCACCGACTACAACTGAGCTGGAACTTGAATCCGGGTTGGATCTCTGTCGGATGTTTGGTTATAACCCACAACAAGCATGGGGGCATATTACTTCAGGAGGAACGATTGCTAACTATGAAAGCCTGTGGGTTGCCAGAAATTTAAAAACGCTGCCGTTTGCCATTTCCCAACATCCAGAAACAAGACATCTGCTGAATCATAAATCACAAAAACAGCGGGTAAATATGCCAACGGCTGAAGTTCTTGATTTAATCAGTGAGCTGAAACATCAGGGAATATTCAATGAAATACGCGATATAACCTGCCGTGGCGTCGGGGTTAAACCCGAAATTTTAGGCAAATTGCTTGTACCTCAATCCAAACATTACTCGTGGACAAAAGCCGCAGATATTTTTGGTATCGGTCAGGAAAATATCATTCCATTGCCTGTCGATGAACATTACCAGACCGATATTGCCAAAATGCGTGAAATTACGCTTGCTCTGATTGAAAAAGGAGAACCTATTTTAGCCATGATCGCAGTGGTGGGGACGACGGAAGTAGGGGCGATTGACCGTATTGATGAAGTCATCGCGCTGAGAAACGAATGTGAAGAGCGCTATGGTGCATCGTTCTATATCCATGTTGATGCTGCTTATGCTGGCTATGCCTGTTCTCTGCTTCTGAATGAACAGGGAGAATTTATGGAATATGACGCCCTGACTAAACATCATCATGAACTTGGCATGATCCCGGAAAATATAAATTGGCCAAAACCCGCCGTTTACGAAAGTTTCAAAGCGTTAAAATACGTTGATTCAATTACTGTAGATCCTCACAAAATGGGCTTTATTCAATATTCAGCAGGGGCTATCTGCATGAAGGATAAACGGATCCTTAATTTAATTTCTTCTCATGCGGCCTATGTTTTTGAAGAAAGTAACACTCAATCACCAACCAATAACCGAGGCATACTGGGCGCTTCTATAATGGAAGGTTCAAAATCAGGGGCGACAGCGGCAGCTTTATGGGCGGCCCACAGGTTATTGCCTTTGAATATGAATGGCTATGGCAAGGTGATCGCTGCCGGGATTGTTACCGCTAACCGTTTCTTACATAAAATAAAAAATATGCCGCCAATACAGGTTGGAAAATATCAATTTGAAATGCACATCATGCCTGAACCGGATTTTCATATGATTAATTTTTCTTTCAAGGAAACCGGAAATAATAGCCTGCTGAACCACAATGCCCTAAACCGACGAATCTATGAACTTTGCTCTTATTCATCCGGGCGAGCCTACACCAACGATTTTCTCACATCAGCAACAATACTGGATTACAAAGAGTACGGCGATACACCGTGGCATTACGCTGAACAATGTGGCTTCAGTTACGATGAGTGGGAAAATATACACAATATATATGTATTGCGGGCAGCGGTAATGACACATTGTTTACGCAATGAAGAACATTTCGAAGAATATTGGGAACAATTAAAATCTATCTTTATCAAAAAATTAACACAGATAGTTGATGAAAAAGAAAAAAGTTTACATCAAAAATTGAATGCCGATATTTCATTTCTTAGTTAATATAAAAACAGAATAGATTAAATTAGCCATAAAATAGCCCTTCTTTAATAGAAAGGCTATTTTTTATAACCAAAAAATTGAACATAAATAATTTAAAATCAGTTACATAGAAAAACACGCAACCAAAAATCATTTTTATTTGTGATGCCAATTATGGATTTATTTTTATTACTTGTGGCATTTAAACAAGTATGATAAAAGTAACATTAAGTAACCATTACAGTTGAAATCAAATAAATAATCCGTGCAGCCCGTGCAACATAACCCCCAGTTATGAATGCTTTTGATTGTATTTAATTGTTCAAAATGGAGCAATTGTATGCTATTTAACTTAAGGCCGATTAAAAAACATTATGGCGCCTATATTGATTGCAATAATATTACCGAATTATCACCTGATGATTATATGAAGATTAAGGAATATTTATCCATTTATGGATTATTGATTTTTAATCATCAGCAAATGGATGATGAGGCACTGATTAATTTTTCACGTAAAATCGGAAATGGAAAACTAGAAGAACCCGCCAGAAACATTTCTCTCGCTGAAAACAGAAGGTATATCGCATATTTGACAAATTTAAATGATAGTGACGGTGAGCCACTAGGCTTTCCTGGTAGCAAAACCGATTATTGGCATTCAGATCAGGAATTTCGTATTAACCCAGCTTCCGTGAGTATTCTTTATGGTGTAGTGACTCAATGCGAGGGAGGAAATACGTCTTTTGCTTCAACGTCCATCGATATTTTTAATTTTTCCAATGAAAACGCCAATAAAAAAATGCCGGATTTAAATCCATTTTGGTCAACACGAAAACCCGCCACTTCACACGATAATGTGCCACATATTACTGTTGCACATCCTGTAATCATTAAAAACAAAAAAACAGAGAAAGAATATGTTTATGTAAGTGAAAACACGATTGAATTTCTTGAGGATGATAACCCAGTCATATATTCAGAAATGTTGAAAGCATCCATTTTGGGGAAAATTTTATCAGAAGAAAATATCTATTCACATTCATGGTCTGGTGGTGATCTTATTTTATATGATAACAGTCAGCTTTTACATCGTCGTGAATGTTTTAGCGGAAACAGATTTATTAAGGCGCTTAAAATTTACCCGGATAATGACTATCAGCCAAAAATAGCGGGCAAAGAAATTGAAGAGGTGCATTATGCATATTGCGAAAGAAAATGAAAATATTATTAAAAAATTAGTGACAGAGAGCAACAGAAAATATACTCAAGAAACTGAGCTTAAGCCAGCTAAGCCAATGCTGATTCGGGCCGGAATTGCAGGAGGGTTACCATTTAATAGTTTAACTTCCGACGTTGTGACAGGCTGTCTGCCAGAAAGTATGGCGTGCTATGGAATGTGTTTTTCTGCGGTTTCTAGTTGGAAAGAGGGTATCGATTTCGGTAAAAGAATAGATAACCAATTAGATGAAGATATTTTCATCTCCGATTTACATGCGTTACCTGAGACACAGAAATATATCCGATGCGGATGGAACAGTGACCCTTCATGGAATTGGTCCTTATCAACCCGGATGGCGGAATTAGCAAGGGAAGCCAATTTGTTGATGATTTTTATTACTAAATCTTTCAGAAAGATTCAGGATGATATCCTTAAACGTTTGGTGGCTGTTAAAACTGAAATAAGGGTTTCAGTTAGTGCGTTAGATACCAATGAACAATTAAAAAGACGGATTGAGTTTATTGAGCAATATCGTCGTGCGGGTGGCGTCATTATTCCCATTGTATTAACGGCTTTTTTTAAAGATATTACTTTAATGGAACGGCAGAACAATATTGTCAATTGGATGAAGAATAATGATTATCCGGCTGCTGAAAATAGTCTACGATTTCCCTATGATACTAAAATTGCTGAATTAGTGGACCAAAATATGACCCGACCAATGGAAAATGGTCGTGATTTTTGGAGCGGACGTTTATATCCGGATAAACTTATTTTTCCCACAACAACAACGATCCCTAATAATTATCAGGGCATTATTAGCAGTTATTTATCTGACTTGAATATTGATAATATAAATGAATTATTTATTGACCCAGTAAAAACACATCAGGAAGTCATGCAATCTAATTTACCGTTATCAAGCCCAAAAATGTGCGGTGTATCCGATCTACGCCGAAAAGCTGAATAAAATCCACTAAAGGCATAATGTATTATTCCCAACAGACACACTGACAATAAAAAATAATTTAATGATTCCTCAATTAACCAATCCAGCCAAATTAATGATATTTATTATTAATCTGGCTGGGGTTTTAATTTTTTATCATGATCAGCGAAATCTTATTTTATATTTAACAGATCTATTATTTTATTCCCACCCACATCGTCCAGTAATCTTTTTCAATAATATTGGTATGAGAGGGAAGAGATTTTTCAATATGGCCGATAAGCCGAGAAATTTCGTCATCATTCAATTCGTGCAGAATAGACCGTCCTTTTCGCAAACGGAAGTCCTCAGCCAATTGTGAAAAATCAACATAACTTGTTCGTTTTTCTAAAAAAGAGAACGATTTTATGTGATTAAATCCTGCGGCTTTCAATCCCTCTATTACCTGATGGCTATTAGGTCTTCGTTGATTTTCGAAATGATGTAAGTGGGGATAAACATCGAAAATATAACCACGAATATGGTCAGGCGAACCCGGCAAGTGAATATCCTGCAACGTTCGGTCCTGTAAAATATATATTCCTCCTGAGCGCAATAGACGGCAGGCTTCAGCAAAACACAACACTCTATTTTCCTGATGGATATGGTGGATAAGTGCCCGTTCAAATACAATATCCTGACTGTTTGCAGGAAGAACAGTATTTAGCGCATCTCCTTTTATGAGATCGATATTGGATAATCCTCTGGTATTTTCTGCCGCATCCGCCAACATTTGTGGTGAAAAATCAACGCCTGTCACTTTCTTTGCGCCCATTTTGGCCCATGCGAGGGAATAAATTCCACCGCCACAACCAATATCAGCAATGTCTTTACCGTTGGGATCCACCAGCTTATGGATCATTTCGTACCATTCAGGTTGTGCATCACGCCCAAGATAAGTCTGTCGATTCTCTGCTGCATTAAAGTCGATTGGCATTTGAGTTATCCTGGGGTATTGTGCCCAATTCAGCGAAAAGTTCCACGAATGGAAACAAATTAATTAATTTCAATGTATTACAATAAAACTCATTCTATGATTTTAAGCTCTTTCGATATTGTATGTCTAGAGTAACCCAGCAAATCGACAATATAGCCATAGCTTTTGTCTTCCCTGAGAAGATTTTCGATTTTTTGGTGCAGTTTCTTATCTATCGGTCGGCCTTTATTGATGGACAAAAACACGGTTGCTCTTTCCATACTACAATATTGATATACAAAAAAAAGCGGGTTCATCGTGAGCCAATTTAATAATAAATCGATTAATATCTTGGTTATAATAAAGTTTGTGTAAATATTTACTCTCGTAAAATCTCGTTGAATCAATAGATATTTACGATTAGTTTATCGAAAAAAAACATATATCATTATCTTGACATTAATCGGTGTCTATCTATAATTTTTAATGGATGGAAAATAATAAATAAGGTAACAATATCTTAAGGTAGTGGATAATTAACTCTTACTTTATGCAGCCTCAATTTAACTTTAAACTTTTGATGGCGCAAGCTGCCGCCGGATTAATAAAGTTATTGTCATGAGTGAACATAATGAGTTGTTTTATTTATCCGATTCAATTGGAAGTGATATTTCCTTTTATATTGTAAAAAAACATATATCCGAAGAAGATAAGATCATTTCCGTTAGTCATCAAAACAATAACTTGTTGTTATAAAACATAATTTCCACTTTTTAAGCGCTTTTTTTTTAAAAATACTTTCTTTTCAATTGGTTGCCCATGGGATTTATTATTGATTTCTTCTTTGAAGAATTACCAGCCAGCTGGCTAAACACGTACAAATTATTTGTATTTGTATATCATCTCGTATCATCGATGAATGATACATTAAAAAGTATTTCTAATTTTTTAGTAAATTATCTAACTTATAGTTGACAAGAAAGTATATTAAAAATATACAAATCCATCTAAATTTTTCAAATGCTTCACCACACGTTATAAAATTTATTTGGATATTAATTGTAATGTTGATCATATACCTTTTCACTATAGTGTCAGTATATAGTGCATTTTTACCTCGCGCTATACACGGAATAATGATTATCCCTACTATTTTTAAAGCGATTTAGAACATCATGGCGATAAAATAACATACTCAAAGGTACGAGAATTCACTTACTTCGTTCATTACGGTTTTGCACTTAATATATGCTAATCCAAAAAACTTAATTTTTATTATTTTTTCGGAAATATAGCGTATTACAATTAATTAAATTAAATCATTGATGCGTGTTTAACGAAACCACCTTATCTTCGATAAAAGATTAACTACGAGGTTTAACAATGGATATTAGAGCTTATAACGATGAGAGTCGTAAGTATGCGCTCGAGTTGCTTAAGAATGATGGCGTTATTGTAGCACCAAGTGTGACAAATTATGGTGTTTTTTGTTCTGCAACAAGTGCAAGCGGAATAGATCGAATCTTCAAAATGAAAGAGCGAACTAAGTTCGGTCCACTAACATTGGGTATCGGACATCCAAGTGATGCAAGGATCTATGCGGATATACCACCAGAGTTCTCAGATGAACTCATCGCCGAGCTACTCTTAGGGAAAACTACGACAGTTTTCTTCAAGACACCTGTAGCAGCTTTATTTCCTGAACAAATGACTATGGGAGCTCCTACGGTTGGTCTTTTTTGCCATGGAATGAGTCCCATGTATGAAATTGGGCGTGACTTCGGACCTATAGCCCTCACGTCTTCAAATATATCGGGGACTGGAGGCCATCAAGTTACTCGCGAACAAGCAATCAACGATCTTGGTCAGCACGTGGATCTGGTCATTGATGGAGGCCCTATTGGTTGGGATGAAACTGCGGGACCGTTTCAGAGCAATACGGTAGTGGATTTTTCTTTCAATCCACCATATCTGGTTCGACCTGGAAGATTTTCAACTGAGCGACTTTTAAGTCTCTTTCCTACACTTGTGACTGATCTAACTGCCTATAAAGACATAATAACTCAACGAATGGGAAATATAAGATTATGACTGACATTTATTTCGACAAGCCGTCCACTGGATTTACTCAGATAACAGAGAATATATTGTTTTCGGATGATGCTCGAGAGAAAACAGGCAGGGTTCTACTTGTTGGTATGGGGGCAGATATTGGGTCTAATCTCTTATATCTGTCGGCAACTACAGATGTCGGATATCCAATTACGGATGTATTGACCCACCCAATTGACAGTGAAGGCATTGGTGCTACGGATCGCGGACCGCTCAAAGAGCTCAAAGCTCGTCTTCTCTTGGCTAATCCGCTTTTATTCGGCAAAATTATCACAGATAGTAGTAATTGCTCATTGGCTATAAATGGGCGTTCATTCCGTATTCATTTTCGTGATCTTGATGGGGATTTGAATGATCTCGGTTATTTCGATTTAGCTGTGTTGGCAACAAGTCGTCGGCACATTAGATCACGGAGCCACCTTGATAAGCTTGAATCCATTGCTCGGGTAATCATTGGTGCGGCAGAAAATTCTGACCTTCCTGCCCTTTATCCTGCACTTCTGACCGCTAATCCTCGGCACTTTCTTGCTAGTCGCATAGCGGTAGGTACTGAACTCTCAGGAAGTTATGCAACAGGTAGTTGTCAATGTGTAGGGTGGACTACAGGTTTGCGTATTCTGGCAGATTATTGTTCAAGCCGAGGCTTAACCCTTCAAGATATTCTGATTCATACGGAGGTAGATATCGTTCACCCTGATACCGCATCTTCCAATTTTGGTACCAAACGTGTGGGGTCACGTACAGAAGATCCCAGAGACAACCTACGACCCGGTGTTTCTCAGGTAGCTGAGTCTATGTTGCGTTTCCGTCCAGCTACAAGCTCGAATACTGTTTCACTTCGCGTGCTTACCCAGCCTCCAGGATATCAGATACAACGATTTTTCCTGCGTGGGATTGATATTCGCACAAAAGATCTTATCGATATTGCCAGAACGCTAGAATCGGCTGAACCATCACTTATTTATGTAACCAATAATCCTATAGGATCGAGGGCTTATTCCTGCCTGCCTTGCAGTGTTGTACTTCTCGTAACGGAGCAACATATTTTAGTTAAACACATCGGAGACATCGTCGAAGTGACCTTGCAAACTTTTGTCCACAATACACTGGGTTATTGTGCTGCAATACTTTCTGCTATCGATCATATCCTGCACGGCGGTACCGTCACACTTGTTGATTCACATAACCTGACAATTATTAAGGAATAAAAAATGATTACTTCAGAACTTATGAATAAACCAACTGCGTGGAGAGCCGCAGGCAAAACTATTATCACCCCAGAGCCTGAAACAGTGGGTACCATTACGCACTCACCTGGCGAACTTTTGGATGGTTTGGAACATATTCTTTTTATACCAAACCTTGATTGTGCGATTGCAAGTAAAATTATAGCAGACCCATCAATAAGGTCTGTTGTTGTAACCAAGAACGAATTTTCGGATCACGCCCGAAAGATGCTCCATGAATCTGGTATTGGATTAGTTGTGTGTAACGAAAGTGAGCCAGACGAGATAAGTAGATGTCTTGTCAACAAAGATGGCCTAACAACTATTAAGGAGGAAGTGCCAGTCAGTGCGATCTGCTCAGTACTTAATCAGAGAAACCTTGCAATCTATCGTAGATTCGGAGTCAAGTCGTTAGGGTACTTCAGATTTAAATTCTGCCTTTTCCAACTCTTTAGTCAGGAACCATCAGCTTATGATAACCCTAACCGAATTGAGGCGTTTTTGTGCGAGCAATTAACCGAGCTGGGCAAGCAGGGCTGGTCAAGTATCCGCTGCGTTTTATCTGACCTTACTACATCTGAGCTTACCGAAGTTGGGATCAATACTCCCTCAGAAATGAACCCAGACATGGGTGTACGTGGACCACGTTGCATGAAACAGTGGAAACCAGAATTAGCAGCTATTCGTCGCTTTCAGGAAGAATTCGACACACCTATTAAAATCAGTGCGCCGTTCATTTCTACCATCGACGAATATACTTCATTCGTCGATATGGTGGAAGAAGCTGGAATACAACGTTCTCATGTTGAGCTTGGATTTACACTGGAAGTTCCAGCAATCGCAGAAGAACTTGATGATTTGTTCACGACGTCAAAGGTCGATTTCATGGCTATTGGTACGTCAGATCTTTTTTCCCTATTCAATGGAGTTTGCCGCAATAATCAAGCTCTTTCTGTGTCACCAACCAGTAACGCGAATATCCGCCTGCTACGTAGAGTCGTTGCATGTGCTCGAGAGCATGGTGTTCATACATTTGTGTGCGGTGAAGTTCGCCGTAATGAAATGATTATGACAGAGTTATTGCAAGCTGGCGTTGGCGAGCTCATTTGCTCTGCCCAAGTCAACGAGCTTAGCTCGATATTTTATCTATCTAGTAAAAAATCTGCATTATGATTCGGCTTACCTAAACATAGGTGTCATAGAGATATGAAAAACTCTTATTCTACGGGTGTAATCTGCTGTCTGATCGCCACCATATCCTGGGGAGGAACATTTCCGATCATGACCAGCGCTCTTACACGTATCGATCCTTATACATTCACATTATTACGCTATGGCTTCGCGGGTATTGCATTGTTAATCGCACTATTTTTACGTGAAGGAAATCAAGGTTTAAGCCTAAAGGGTGAACGTATAGGTTTAGTCTGGTTACTGGGTTCTGTGGGGTTCGTTGGTTTTGGCTATTTTGTCTTTTTAGGCCAACAAATGTCGGGAAAAACGGGCGCATTAACAGCCTCCATCATGATGGCAACTATGCCAATGCTTGGCATTCTTGTGAACTGGGTATTACGCAAAGTCGCACCTCCGGCCATATCTATTGGATTAATCCTGATGTCTTTCTTCGGGGTAATGACCGTTATTACTAAAGGTCATTATGGAAGTTTGTTCGATATGCCTTCCAGTTACACAGCAAACGGACTTATCATTCTTGGTGCATTGTGTTGGGTGATTTATACTGTAGGCGCTTCATTTTTTCCTACTTGGTCACCGTTAAAATACACGGCGTTGACAACTTGCCTAGGAGTGATAAGTATACTGGTGTTGAACGGTATATTGTATGCCAGTGGTATTGTACCCGTACCTGCCATCCGTGATTTTGTGTTTGTTATTCCACATGTAATCTACACAGCTTTTATTGCTGGCTTCATTGGGATCCTGTGCTGGAATATTGGTAATAAAATTTTAACGCCCTTTAACGGCGTCTTATTCATGGATATTGTCCCCATCACCGCGTTCTCAATTTCAGCGATGACTGGATTAAAACCAAGTACTCCTGAAATTGCTGGCGCTTGCATCACAGGTTCTGCACTGCTCCTCAATAACCTGTATTTACGCTACCGTACTGCCAAAAAAGTAGCTATTCCCGTTCGTGATAACTGAGTGTTTCATGAAACCTAGACATTCAATAATAGCTTTCTCTTCTTGGCTGTGTTGTTTAATTAGGTTAGGAGATTTAAATATGTTTATGAAATCCGGTGAATTAATATTGCATGTTAATTTACAAGGCTCCAGTAGCGCTCCTGTTCTGGTGTTACTTCATTCACTTGGGACGAATTTACATCTTTGGGATCCACTGATTTCAACTTTAGCTAAAAATTATCGTGTATTGCGTCTGGATATGCGAGGGCATGGTCTTAGTGAAGTTGGGCCAACTCCTTTTCTCATTGAGGATTTATCCAAAGATGTACTCGATGTTGTGAATTATTTCGGAATAGATGTGTTTTCGGTAGCGGGTGTATCGATCGGTGGATTGATCGCCCAACATTTAGCCGACAGTGTTCCCGATCGGCTATTGTCAATGGTACTTATTGATACCTATCTTGCACCAGCTTCACCGTCTATCTGGAGTACAATGGCCAATGATATCTTCAACCGCGGCTTAGAGCATCGAATTCAAGACATTTTCTCACGTTGGGTAACGCCAAAATTTCGTGACACACCATCGGGGAGAGGAATGAAACAGATGCTATGTCGTACTTCAGCTGAAGGTTATGCGAGGTGCGCTGAGGCACTATCGCAACTTAAACTGGAGCAACCAAAGAATAAGAAAGTTCCTGTACTGGTGTTAGTCGGCGAAAATGATCTTGTTGCTACACCTGCTGCCGCACAAGAATTGGCGATTGCTCGTGGGGGAAAGCTGGTAATACTACGGAATGCTGCTCATATTCCTATTCTTGAAAAATCAGATGAAATTTTGGAAGAAATGGTGAATTTTCTGGCTAAAAATATCGTTCACATCGTCGTGTAATCACCTTATTTAGACTAGGGCCTGGGCGTCGCGTCAGATGAGGATGAAGCATTGGTAAAAGCCGTGGCGGACGCTCAACCAAGATCCATTTAGAATAGATAGTGGAGGATTGCCCGTTCATTTTGAATTTTCTGGGGGGCAGGTTCACGAACGGAATTATGCCAGCATGGTGTCACTGGCATTTATCGTTGTCTGGTTGCCGATGTGGGTTGATTGAATTATGACCTTAAAACATCAACAGCCATAATAAATTGAATTTATTTGATTTAATGTCATTCATGGAACTTTTCGCTGAATTCGGCGCAATACCCCATCCTGTGATTTTGGAACAGGTAATTTGGAAAATAAAAAATAAAAATCGCCTATTTCTTCCAAAAAGGTGACGGTGTCACTGAAATGTCTTTCATCATCAATACAATTCCTGTCATCAGGCCGCTTCCCAATATGACCATTGTGATGATAACGCCATGCCGAACGAGCTGCATCGTTGCGATGGGAAGTAAAACCAAAATAACCAGATTATTCAAACTTTCTGATATTGCCAGTATCTGGCCTTTATTTTGTCGTGCCCGGTTTGCCAGAATAGATGTGCTGACAGGTGCCGCAAAACCAAGCGTGCATCCCCATAACATCAGGCAACACAGGCTAAAAGCGATGGACAACGGCAGCAACATAAATGCAGAGCAGGCAACCAAAAGCACGATGACAGCTGACAGCAGAAGCGATTCATCCCGGACAGGCAGGCGTTTCACTACTGTAACAGAAAGGTTTCCCAAGCCAAGGCCGATACCAAATGCAGAAACAGATACACCCACCGCGCCCGTGGCTAAATCATAATGTTGTCGCAAAACTTCTCCGGCCAAAATAAACGCAGATACCGCCGTACCATTCCAAAACCCTTTTGCGATAAGAGGCAGGATGACTTTTTCCCGATATAGCCAGTGAAACGTTAGTGCCCGAGATTTCGTTTTTTCCGCATGAAAGCGGGTTTTGGGAGATCGTGGCGGAATATTTTTTAGCGTTAAAATCAGCTTCCGGCTTAAAAAGCAGAGCAAAAGACAGCCTGCGGCATTCAGCAGAAATGGAATTCGCCAATTAAACACTTCCGTCAATATTCCGGCAAAGACAGGCCCGGTAGCAATACCTGCGGTCATACCCAACATAACCACGCCCATCGCTGAGGCTTGCTTGTTTGAGAGTCGATCGTTTGAAGGTAGATCGCTTGAAGGTAAGATCTCCGCCACTAACGCAAAAATAGTCGGAACTAAAGCCGCTGAAGCAATTCCGCCAAAAATACGTAACCCAATGGCAGTTTCTAGGTTGGGAGCGAAAGTCAATGCCACGCCATCAAACGCAAGAAACAGTAAAGACGCCACCAGCACGTTATGGCGACTGACCCGATCAGACAACCAACCCAAAACGGGTGCGGCAAGCGCATAGGCGAGGGCGTAACCGGATACCAGCCAAGCTGCTTTATCGGGTGTTGTTTTAAATGCGGTAGCCAGTGGCTGGAGCATGGGAGATAACATAAATTCGGTTGCGCCAGTAAAAAATACCGCAAGCGAAAACACCGGTAAAATCATAGGGGAAATTACCGGCGAAGTAACACGTGATGGCATGTTTAAGCCTCCTGAAAATAGGAATACGGGTAACAGTCAAGTGAAGAACAGTCGATAAAGGAAGATGGAAAAACCGAAGAGGTGAATAGAAAGTAGCGTTTTAGCGGGATGAATCTGGGCAATAGAATCTATTGCCCAGCGGTTAATTTAACAACTTATTAATTATTGATGTTACGGCTTAGAAATTCCAGTTCACATTCAGGGCGACGCCATTATCTTTATGACCACTGGATAAAACGCCGTTATATCCCAGCGAGAATTTGGTGTTTTCATTAAGATTCAACGTCGTTCCCGCTTTAACCACAGCTGCATTGCGCGCTGCTGCTACGCTGTTGATAGTAAAATCTGCGTTGCTGTTGCTGAACATTAACTTGCGATCACGCGCTACCTTGCCGAACTGATGTTGCCAGCCTAATTCACCATACACACCGACGGCCAATTTATCCTTAACCTGCCATTGTTGATCAACACGCAGGCCCAATGTTGAGTAAGTGGCATTTTTCGACTGTTTCTTGCCATGCAATGCCGCCGCACCGCCATGTTCATTGATACCGTCATTGCGGAAATTCACGTAAGACAGGTTAGCAAACGGTTCCATATTCAGCGCGGAAGTTGTTATACCATACGCAGCTTCAGTAAATAACTGACCGGTGTAGGCATTATATTTCGCTTTCAGATTATCGAATTGATTGCTATAGGCAACAGAACGCTCGGTATCAAAACGATGCCAGCTATAGGCCGCACCCGTCCGCAATGCCAACGCATCAATTTGTTTGCTGCCATACATCGCCAGATGGAAATTGTTGCTGGAGGCTTTGGTGTTACCGCTGCCGCGCAGAGAAGAGCGGGTATAACCGGTCGCCACACCGACACGCCAGTCATTCGCCAGCTCTTTATCCGCACCCAGTAATACGCCGTAATCAGACATGCGATAACCATCGATATCACTGCGGTTATCCGCACGCTGCCAGTTACTGGTAATTTGTGCCCAGACGCCATTTTGGTCGGTTTTGATATCCTGAGATGTCACGCCGCCATTGGACTGGCGCAGACGGGTATTCAGCGTATCACGCAGGTAACGGCTGCTGTTGATTTGTGCCGCGGCCATATCCGCATGGATCTGGCCGGAAGAGAGTTGTTGGAATGCCTGTTGTGCCTGTTCTTTGGTATCTAACATCAGGATACTTTCAAAGACAGGATGACCCAGAGCCAAATTATCCGCAGCGCCAGCGACTGCACGCTGATTGGCGGTGTTAGCGACATCTGCAAATTTTTGGGTACGGTTGATATCTAACATGACACGATCATCCTGATGGCTCAGTTTAGTCCCGATGAATAAATAGTTAGGTGTCACGGTAGCAAACTGACCATTAAGTTTGTTTGCCTGCAAGATATTGTATTGCTGTCCCAGCAAGCTGCGAACTTCTGTTTTTGCCAACAGGTTGTCACGATTTTCCAGCATGACCTCCACAGCCCCACCGTTTAACGTCGCTTCACCGTTACTGTAAATACGGTTACTTAGCGCGTTGGTGTTGGGTGAAACGTTCACCAGATAACGTGAACCTTCATTGAAAGTCAGTGAACCAACCGTACCATTACCGCTTAATGTTGCGTCTTTTTGTACAGTAACAGCCGAAGTAATTGAACCATTCAGCTGTAACCGGCCTGCCTCAACCAATGTCGGGCCTTTATAGGTACTGTTCTTACCGGCAAGTTCCAGCGTTCCCAGACCGATCTTCGTCAGACCGCCATGCCCGGTAATATCATTGCTCCAAATGTCATATTCACATTCGATGCTGTCACACACTCGCTCGACAGTCGTGTCTTTTTCAACAATCGCGCCGATACCGGGAACATTGGCAACAAACTGCGTTTCTGTGTAAGAGCCGGGAATATAGAATTGCTTAGGAATATCGTCTTCGGTAATAAACATTTTCGGGCCATCAATGGCATCTTTCAGGTTCAGCATTCCCCAGCCAAAATACTCATTTATCCTGTCCTTACTCGAAAAAGTTGAAGTATACAGCCCGTCATCGTGCTTAGGCTGCTCAGTCAAAGGCGTTGCGGTGGTTTTAAGCACATCAGCGATTTGTCCTGCGGTCATATACGGGAAGCGTTGCATCAGCACCGCCGCCGCACCAACGACATGCGGAGAGGCCATTGATGTACCGGTGTAGGTATCATAAGTTGTCTGGTCAATCTCAAGCTCGTCATTATTCAGCGCATTCTCATCGATTTTGCCACCCGTTTTCGAAATAAAATTACCTGTACTACTTTTAATATCGGTGCCCGGTGCTGATATGCAATAGCTGGCGGTATAACCGCAAATTGTCGAGGATAAGTTCAAAACTTTATCTTTCGTCAGGTTAGCCACGCTAAGGTAGTTTTTTAACACATCAGGGAAGAAATACGGCATACCGGCATGCAGCCAAGTCTGGTTATAATGGTTGGAATTTCCGGCAGCAAAAACCACGAGTTTATCATTACGGGCAGCACGCAATAAACCAGCGGTGCTGGTGATCCCATCACCGTTATCGTCATTTATCTCCGGTGTAGGTAATTGGCTTGCTTGCTCCAATTTATCTTTAATCGGCTTCATATCATCAATGATATTTTGCAAAGTCCATTGCTTATATTTCCCGGTTCCATTTGGCCAACGTATGAGGTCATTCCATTGATCTTTGGGAACTGGAGGGCGAACACCCCAGCTATTATTGATAACACGAACATTGCTCTGGATCAGAGCTTCTGTGCGGTTATAATCACTCTGCAAAAATTTACCGGTAATTAAACCCGCATCAAATGCGACACCGTGGATGCCTTTACCGTCCCGGTTAGCAGCAATGGTGCCTGAAACATGATTACCATGGGCACCGAAGTCAATAAGCCCAGTATACCATTGGCCTCTAGGCTTATTGTCACTATAGTTCCAAGTGTCTTCCGGGCTTAACCTTCTCAGCTTGTCCGCAAACTCAACATGCGGCGTTACTGCTTCATCCAAAACGCCCACATTAATGCCTTTCCCTGTATAACCGCGGGCATAGGCATATTGAGCGCCAATGGCGGCTAACCCCCATTGGTCGGTAAATTCCGTTGATAACCAACTATTGGGATCGCCTATCTTACCCTGTTCCTGATACCCGCCATCTGCCATTGCAGCATGAACAGGTAATAGTCCACAAAATAATGTCATCCACAAAAATATAGGTTTTACAGTATTATTTTTTTTCATAAAAATGAGCCTATTTTTATAATGGTGAAGTCTCCATATTCGCCACGAAACGAATGGGGAATTGGAATTTTTTTCATTATTTAAAATAATGACAATATATATAACTGGCCGCGAAAAATTATCCCTGCGATAAATTAAAAATCGCAGAATACTTTTATAACAATAACGAAAGTACCAATGGACAATATCTATATCTCACCAGTCACTGTATATAAAATGACAATAAAGCACTAAATGCAAGGAATATTTAATATTTATGAAACATTTAATTAACAAATATCAAAGTGAAATTATCCTTTAAATTCATATAGATAATCTAAATTATCATTGTTTTACGTTGTTATACAAATATTTTTTATTCATCAACAACCAAAAAAAATCATTCAACATGATATTATTTAGTTAAGTTGCATTTAATAAAAAAACCTTTTCCTATAATAAAAACAGGCACACTTATAATAATCTGACGAATAAAATAATCGCATTAAAATTACCTGTGTTTATGATTTCTTTTAATAATGAATTTCATAATATAAAAATAATAGCAGAAAAATAATTGCCTGAG
>JAIRVT010000078.1 GCA_031253755.1 Enterobacteriaceae bacterium | reverse complement strand
ACGTTGGGCATTTTTGCCAATTTTAAACAAGGTAAAAGTCAACGCGACTGGCTTCAACAAGCCAACGTTATAGGGTGTTAAAGTCGAGCATCGCGTTAGAAAAAGATTTTTTAGGGATTTATTGCGCGGCAGGCGTCCAAAAACGCATCCGGCGGCGGGCACGCCAGAGTGCCGCCCAGCGCATGGCGGTGCCCGCTTCAGGCAGCCCCACGCTCAGTGGGGAACGGATTTTATCATCGCCGGTTAATATCATGCGTGATGCCCTCAGTACTGCCAGTTCAGGTTAAAGGCCAGATACACCGGGTCGGTTTTGAAGCCGTCCGGTTTGGAAAACGGCGTGCCGGCCGATACGTCGTAGGCCAGATGGGCCGGGCGGATTGAACCTTTCAACCCCAATACGCCGCCTGAAAGCCGGCGGCCGATTTCAGATTCGGTGCCCTTGCCACTCACTTGTCCGTAATCCACACCCAGATACAGCTGTTGCTCTGGTAATGGCGTCTGCCATGACAGGGTATTGCGCACGGTCCAGCCCGCATCGGCGCTGAGCGAACGCTCGCCGTCAAACCCGCGCACCGTCCAGCGGTTGCCGATACTGAACCGCTCCTGCGGCGTCAGCGGGGTGCGGCTCCACTGCTGCTGATATTCAATCCGGTGGCCAAAGGCTTGGCTGCCCAGCGTAAACGGCGTATTGAGTGACGCCGACAGCTGGATAATGCGGGATTTGGCGGTGGCATAATAATCACTGCCCGGTGCGTAGGTGGTTTCTTCCGACGCCGGCAGTGCCCCGAACCAGCGTGTGCCCTGCTGGTAACGCAGGCCCGCCTCCAGCTCAGCCGCGCCGAGGTACTGGCGGTGATCCAGTTTCAGGCTCCAGTGGCTGGTGCGGCGCTTCTGGCCGTCGATTTCGGTGTCTTTGATAAAATTGCGCGTCTGGCGGACATTCACGCCATAGGTGAGCGCCGTTTTCGAATTGGCCCCGCGGTGCAACACCCGGCTGAGCTGGGCGTTCAGGTTCTCACTGCGCCCGCGGTATTTGGCCTCGCTGGTCAGCAGCGGCACGGTCTGGGCATAGGAGTATCGGCTGCCGGTCACCGCAAACTGCCAGTAACCGAACGGCACCGAATAATGCACCAGCGTGTTGAGGCTGTTTTTACGGCTGGAAAATGACAAATCCCGCGTCGCGGTCACGTACAGCAAATCGCTCAGGGAGGTTGGGTTATCCAGCGCCAGCAGGATACCGCCCTGATTGTGCCCGGTACTTTTGGTGCCACTGTTATCGAGCCACGCGCCCACATGCCAGAAGCGCGACTGCTTGCGCTTAATGACAATATCACTTTCTCCGGGTTGCGCCCCCGGCACCAGCGCCATCGTGGCCTGCACGTTCTGCGCGGACTGGAGATTTTCCAGCCCCTGCTCGATGTCGCGCAAATCCAGCAAGCCGCCTTCCCGCACCGGCACGGCGGCCGATAACGTGGCGTAGGTGTCCGCGCCTTCGGCATATTTGAGATGACGGACCTTACCGGGCACGACGGTGAGTTTCAGTTCGCCCTGACTCAAATCCTGCTCCGGCGCCACCACCCGAGTGGTGACCCAGCCGTGGGCAATCAGCCGGTTCTGGATTTGCCCCATCAGCACCCCAATCCCTTTCGCCCCCAGACAATGCCCGATGGCTTTATCCGCCAGCTGCTGCACCCGCGCCCAGCCGGGCAGTGCATTCGTGTTCTCGACCGTGACGGTCTGGATGGTAAAACAGGGCGATTCAGGGGGAAAAATAAGCGGAGCGGCAGGGGTTGCGGGGGATTCTTCTGAGAGATTCACCCGGGGCGGATGGGCTTCCAGCCATTGCTCCTGTGCCTGTTGCTGTTGTTGTTGGTGAATAAAGGCTTGATCATCGGCGTACACCGGTGGTAAAGCACCGAGACTCCATCCGGTCAGCGCGGTGAGGAGGATTGGCGGGCTGGAAAAAATTTTTTTCATCGTTTCTTCTCAACTTAAAAAAGGGAAAACATCTCTTTTCTTTCAATAACAACGTGAAACGCATCGTGGAAGAAAAGTATGTAACAGATTGTTCATATTTCCATCTAAGCCTAATAGGAAAAAACGGTTACTTTAGGTGAAATACCGATAAACGCGGAATTGAGAATTTAATGTGCTGAATATAAAGGAAAATAAGAAAAGGATATTGGCTAAATCGGGTTTAAACAGAAGGGTTTTTTATTTATGACAGACGGTTAAAATGATGCTCAGTGCGTTTATTACACGCATTTATCATGACAAAACTGACCTTATTCTCAGCATCATTTTTCAGTGAATATGAACCTTTATTTTGTCAAAAAAAAGAAGTTCAGCCCTCTTTTAATTTAGATAATATAAAAACGATTTCATAGTGAAATTAATTTACCTAAAACAACGATTTAAATTTTATTCATGACAAAAGTTAAATAGCTATTTTGTTATTTACTCATGGAATGAAAAAATGTTTTACGGCATTAAAAATTAATCATAATAATCGTGACGGCAATCTCAAAATTAAACTATTGTGATAATTACATTGAATTATTTAACTTATTAATAGATGGTCTTTATCAGTGCTATTCACACTTGAATTTAGGCACTCAAAAGGTAACCGCTCTGTATCTTATATTTATTTAGATTCACACTCACACTCAAATAATTAAATTACCACAGATACCAACTTAACAGACATCGTTAAGTTGGTATTTTTCAATATTTGCTCTAAAAAATTATGCTTTTCTATTGTATCCACATTCATTTTATTAAAGTTCTTATCATGAAGAAAATATTTTACTAAAAAAGTAGGATTCCCTAGTGAACATAAAATCAATTCATTTACTTCAATGGATGAAAATAAAAAATAACCCGGTGTGGCTTCGCTAATCATTTTGCATTGAAATTAATTCAATTTAAATAAGTTAATATTTTTACTTAGAAATAACCATCGAGGATAATTAAGCACTTATTAGATTACAAGGTCAACATAAAAATGAACAAAAAGACCATGAAATTGTACATTCTGTGCATTTCATCATATTTCTTGTTTTTAAAAAATACGCATATCCATTATTCTGATCATTCTATGTGTCAAAAAATATTATAGCCAATCGCAAGTTAATCATATAGTATCCGAAAAGATAATTTGACAACATTATTACTTTCCGAAATGAAAATACCAGGAATAAAAAGAAAGTCTAACATTATTAGCAATATTGAGTACATGATGCGAAAAAATGGTGAGAATAAATCCTCACTGGCTATGCGCTCAGGTGTGACAAGAACAACACTCTATAAAATTCTTGATGGCCAAATTAATAAAGTCCAACAATCAACTATTACAAGAATTGCTGATTTTTTTGGTGTCAGATGTGATGTCATAGAACATTACGACATAGAAGAGCTTGATCGCATTGATAATACCCTCTCCGCTAAAGGTAACAGAAACCCTTCCGCTATTCCGCTCATTCCCCAATCAGATGTGTTAGGTTGTATGGAAGACCGGATTGGGCAGCTTATCATGAGATATCCAGCTATATGGGCCTTCGAAGAAGGAGCAAATCTGATTGCGCTGAAAGTAGAAACTGAAATTGATAAAATTTTTTTCCCCGGTGATATATTAATCATTAAGCGCTATGCCGCTATTGCAAAAAATCAACCGTCGCTAATATATGCACCTGAAAAAGGATTTTATCTCCACGATATATCGGGTATCACAGAAAAAACACCCACCATCAACGAGCAATTAATTGGAACCATCATTGAAGAACGTATTACATAAACAAAGGAGCATTAGCTGTGTCAGGTAACCAAAAATATAAACTGCTGGGTTTCAGTCGCTCTGCCGATGTGATAAGAGCGAATATAATGGTTCTGTCTACCGGAAAGAGTATTAGCATTCCCTTGAAAGAATTAGAAAGTAGTCAAGTTTCAGAAGATCTCAACAGAAATGAGCTTCGGGAAATATATCGTCGAATTTATGGTAATAAGGAAACGGTAACTGCTTATGACTTGACAGACAGAAATGAACGTTCTTGGTTCGCCTATCTGTTCATTGCACTTTCCCTGTCTACTATCTATATTTTTTGCACCATTGCAGGGATAAAACCCACCCATATTCCTTATATTAATATGGTGATACCCTCAGCAATCTTTTTCTATCCCTTAACATTCATTCTGGTTGATATCCTCAATGAATTTTATGGTCTTCGTCTGGCCAGAAAAGCTATTCTTTTTTCCTTTATTGCCAATATCCTGTTTGTTTTTGGACTCATGTTCACTGCAATATTGCCCGGACTAAAAGAATGGGGATTAACGGAGGCCTATACTGAAATTGCACAGAGTATTATGGCGGTTCTTGTTGCCTCTTCAGTTGCTTATATTGTCTCTGAAAATGTCAATTCATGGCTGTTATGTAAAATAAAAGAACTGACTAACTCGCGGTATCTTTTTATCCGAATCATCACCAGCACAACGGTAGCCGCTGCGCTAGACAGTGTTATTTTTGGTACATTAGCATTTTATAATACGCTTGACGCTGACACGATCAAATCTATTATTTTTTCCCAGTTTATTATCAAAATAACCTATGCCATTGTCGGTGTTGGGCCTATTTATGTCGCCCGGGCACTATTCAGAAAATATATAAACTCATAGAAGAGAAACAAAAATAGAAACCTTCACCTTGGGGTAATGCAATTGTACTCTTTTTCAGTCTACATCTGGTTTTAAAAAAATGTAATTCAGTACAATAAGCAACGTTTGAAACACTCTTTATTTTTAGCAAGGATACTGATTTATGCCGTTTATTGCCGTTATATTATCAGCAAGCACTGATCGGGTTGTTTGCTCATGACCCGACCATCATGGCTAAGTTAGCCAAAGCGCAGTTTGATAACCATGATCCTGTCAGTTGCGAAAAAACATTGAATGATTTGATTCAGGCCACTCCTGATTTCCGATCTTAGGAGTGACATTTACTTTACGCCAGGACAGAGCCGCCGCCAGCGGCTTTGTTGAACAATTTGAATTGCCATGAAGTAAAAACCTGAAAAGTGCCAAGGAGCGGGCGTGTATTCAAATCATCAAAAAGAATAACATATCCACTCCAAATTCTCTTGTGATTGCTTAATCCGACGACCATTACCACGCTTCGCTTGCCACATATCCAATGTGGTAATTTTCCCGGCCTGCGTGCGGCGCATCGCCAAAATCGATTTGCAATATCTGCCAGCGACTGACATCCCAAGCGCAAAGTTGCCCGTCCAGCGCCAGTGCCGACAGGTCGCTGTGCGCGGCAATGTGCTGTTTGGTTATTGATAGCCAGCCTGCGTTTCTTACCTCATCAATGGCGGGAAGGCGCAACGCTAGCCAGGTATCAATCTGCGGCCATCCAAAATCCTGCGTCAACTTTTGGAAACCCGGGCTCTGTAAAAACGTTGCCATTGCTTCGGCATTTTTCCAGACATAGAGCGGGGCATAGCGGTTTTCATCGGTATGGGCTTCATCACACCGGGAAACGAGGTATGCCTTAAACAGCAAACCGATAAAACCATTGAGCTTTGCACCATTCTCCGCAATGCGTGCCTCAATGATTGTCATATTGTAGTCGGCTGGCAAGGTAAAGCGATATTGCATAACAATCATAATTCCTCCTTATTGACAGTGAAGTCATTCTGGTGTGATATTTCTATCCTGAAAATCAAATTATTTTAGACAATCAATCCCATATTTCAGGATGATAATGAAAAAACTTCCCGTGACGCTCGACCTCGATGCACTGCGCAGTTTTGTGACAGGTATTGAGTGTGGCAGCTTTGCGCAGGTTCAAGGCGACGGATATATATTCAAATGGTGATATACCTAAATTAGGTAATTCATTGCATTCATTTTTGTTCATCTTTAAATCAAATAAGAGAATTTTAAACCATTAAATAATATTTTTAGACTATTATTATAATAAAAAATTAATGAAGCGATGATTTATAAAAGAACAAAACCACCCTAAATTAAGTAAGGTTAGTATTCATTCAGATATTTATATTTTTTCAAACAAAACAATAAAATACACCGTTTCAATTAAATAAAAAATGAGTTTTGATCTTCATCAATATTCTACGTTTATTAAAAATATATTCCCGGTAGTTAAATGACTCTGAGTATATATACATATAAAACCAAACTAATAACTATGGTTATTAATTATAAAACGCTAAAAATAGTTACTATAATTACAAAATTTAACTCATTAATGTGTAATTTGCTTATTGATTTTTAGGTCTTTTTTTCTGATAATGTTTGGCAAATTAATTTATGCTTATTGTTTTTATTTTTAGATTATTATTATAGTGCCAATGAATAATCTCACTTAAATGATGCGTGTTATCAATTAAGCAATTTCACAGGCGTTACAATACCCTGATATAGTTATTTTGTGCATTTTCTGTAGAATTATACGGAAGGCGGTAGCATTTCTTCATTCAAATAAATAACAATAATTGTGTAGTTACTATATAACTGAAATAAATTATCATTATCAATGTATTTCGTTTTTAAATGATTTATTAAATAAAGCTTTCATATTTTTTATATCATCTAATTTTTATCAACCTATTTATTGACATTTTTTTGATATTTATTGACGCTAAATAATAAAAAGGAAAGTTTTAATAAAACCTTCCGGCATTTCTTATATTCACTCTATCTATCTGTTGGCCGTCATATTGATGGTTCAAACAGTATTCAGAACAATTTACCCAGTCTACCAAAAGGAGGAGGAACAGCCTGAAACTCATGCGATAGCTGTCTCACCGACGGCAAAACTGGAAAGTGCGATTGCGCGTCTGGCCGTTGCGAAGCTGGATTACCCGACAATGGCCGAAGTAAAAGAATTAGACAGAACGTCACGATTCTATTGATTGCCCTAATTAACAGGAACCTAAGTAAAATATGGATACTTCAACTTCTTTAGCGATAGCCACTGACTTATTGAAAAAAGCGCAGTGCAATATTAACGACCTGACGGATATTTGTGCTTACTCATTCAGTGAGTTTCGTGAGCAGGTTGCTGAACATCTCTCCTGGTCGGAAACGCGTTACCTTTATGATCAGGCCGTGCAAGAGCAGAAAGAAAATAAGCTCTACGAAGCCAATATTCTCAAGCGTGCCAACCCTCAGTTACAGCGTGCCGTACACCTCGCCATTACGGTTCCTTATGCCGAATTGCGGGATTATGAAGATGAGTTCGGTGGCCGAGCCAACCAATATGTGGCGCCCGGTGCTGTTTCATCCATGTTTTCGCCGGCGGCCTATCTGACCGAACTTTACCGCGAGGCGCGCCAACTGCACGCAACAACATCTGTGTACAATCTGGATAAACGCCGTCCGGATTTGCAGGCGCTGGCATTAAGTCAGGGCAATATGGACAGCGAAGTGTCTACCCTTTCGCTTTCGAATGAATTGTTGCTGGAAGGCATTAAAACCAAAACAGCGTTGGAGAGCCAGTCCGGGGTGATGGAGATGTTGTCAACTTTCCGTCTTTCCGGTGCGACACCTTACCATGACGCTTATGAAAATGTTCGTCAGGTGATTCAGTTACAGGACCCAGCGCTGGAACAAATGCGGGCAGCGCCGGATGTTGCCGGGCTGATGAGTCCGGCGTCTTTATTGGGAATAAACGCATCGGTATCGCCGGAATTATTTAATATCCTGACCGAGGAAGTGACGGAAGAAAATGCCAAAGAACTTTATGAAAAAAACTTTGGCACGATTGATCCGACATTATTATCAACCCAATCTTATCTGAAAAAATATTATAATCTCAGCGATGATGAGGTGAGTTTATTTATTGGTATGGGAAGTGGGTTAGGTCAGGAAAAATACCTAAATAACCAGCTTATTACGCCAAAAATACAAAGTGATGGCTCGATTAAAGTTTATCGTATTACACGTGAATATACGGTTAATTCCTCTCAGCTTAATGAAGCAGGGTTATTTCTTGCCGGAGAAGGGCAATATAATCTGACCTATAACTTTAGTGGGGCGTGGAGTTCTGGGTCTGTATCGTATCTGGCTATTCGACTGAATAATTCAAAAGAGGTGAAACGTATTCCCGGTATTCCACAGAAAAATACCGAATATTCTACTGAAATTGCGTTAAGCGCTGACGAAGTTAGCCAGCCTTTCTCGCTTTATTTCACAAGAGTTTTGTCTAATGGCAGTTATGCACATACTGCGGCGAAGTTTACAATTGAAGAATATAATCAATACTCTTTCCTGTTGAAATTGAATAAAGCCATTCGTCTTTCCCGCACAACCGGATTATCACCGGAGGTGCTGGAAAGTATTGTTCTCAGTGTGAATAAAGAACTGCATATTAATGCGCAGGTGCTGGGGAAAGTTTTCTCCGTTATCTATTATATGCAGAATTATAAGATTGATGCTGAAACCGCACTGATACTTTGCAATGCCGCTATTTCACAACGCGCGACGGATAATCAAATAAGCCAATTTGATCGCTTGTTTAATAACCCGCCACTTAACGGACAGAGTTTTTCTCTGGATGACACAAAACTTGATTTTAATCCCGGCAGCGCCGATGAATGGCATAAAGCGGTGCTTAAACGTGCATTCGGTGTGGACGATATTGCACTTTACCGTCTGCTGCAAATAAGCCAGCGGGATAATAAAGACGGGTCTATGGTGAATAATCTGGAAAACCTGTCTTCTCTCTACCGTATTAAACTGCTGGCGGAAATTCATCAATTGAATATTGATGAGCTGGATTTGTTATTGATTGCCATTAATGAAGAGAAAAATCTCTTCGCTATTCAGGATGACGTCCTTTCAGCACTGATCAATAAACTGAGTGCGGTGGCTAATTGGCTGAAATCCCGAAAATTGACGGTCTATCAGTTAATTATCATGACCACAGTCCGTTACAGTCAGACACTGATACCGGAGATCCAGAATTTATTGGATACGGTTTATAATGGTCTGCAAGATTTTGATGCCAGCCAGAGTGACTTATTGCAGGCGATGTCGCCTTATATCGCCGCAATTTTGCAATTACCTTCTGAAAATATTGCTTATTCCGTGCTTTTCTGGGCAGATAAACTGCAGCCCGGAGACGGCAACGTAACCGCGCAAAAATTCTGGCAGTGGCTACAGGCTCAGCACAATGCCAGCCTACCTGCGCCCGCGGCCACACAGGAACAGGTGATGCAGTATTGTCATTGCCTGTCACAACTCGCGCTGATTTATCGTTTCTGTGAGCTGACGGAAAGCGCATTCAGCCTGTTTGTCACCCAGCCAGAGGTTTTCGGCTTCCCCGCCGGCAGTGCGCCTGCCCATGATGCACTTTCCCTGATGATGCTTACGCGTTTCGCGGATTGGATTAATGGATTGGGGGATAAGGCTTCGGCCACCCTGACGGCGTTTGTGGCGAAGACCTTGACGGCAGAAGCGCTGGCGGATGCCATGTCGCTGGACGCTAATGTGTTAACGCAGGCCACTATGCAGGCAAAGCAGCACAACCAAGTGACGGACGCAAATGCTTTTTCGAGCTGGGTATCGATCAATATTATTCTGCAATGGGTCGGTGTGTCACAACAGTTGAATATTGCGCCACAGGGCGTTGCGGTACTGATTGCGTTGGATTATATCCCCCGAATTCCCGGTTCTGCCCTGCCAACTTATGCACAATGGGAAACGTCCGCCAATATCTTAACCGCCGGGCTGGGTAGCCAACAGGCCGCTTCGCTACAGGCTTCCCTTGAAGAGTTACGCAGCGCGGCACTCAGTACTTACTCTATCCGTCAGGTGGTTGGAGCAGATGCTGCGATCCAGAGCCGTGATGAGCTGTATCAGTACCTGCTGATTGATAATCAGGTTTCTGCTGCGATAAAAACCACCCGTATTGCAGAAGCCATCGCCAGTGTTCAACTGTATGTCAACCGGACGCTGGAAAATATCGAGGACAATGCGGATTCTGGTGCGGTTACCCGCCAGTTCTTTATTGACTGGGATAAATATAATAAGCGTTACAGTACCTGGAACGCCGTTTCTCAACTGGCTTATTACCCGGAAAATTATATCGAGCCGACACTGCGCATAGGGCAAACCAAAATGATGAATGCCCTGTTACAGCAGATTAGCCAAAGCCAGCTTAATACCGATATCGTCGAAGATGCCTTTATGACCTATCTGACATCATTTGAGCAGATGGCGAATTTGCAGGTTATCAGTGCTTATCATGACAACGTGAATAACGATCAGGGGCTGACCTATTTTATCGGCCGCAGTGAAACCGATGCCGGAGAATATTACTGGCGTTATGTTGATCACAGTAAATTTGGCGAGGGAAAATTTGCGGCTAACGCGTGGGGCGAATGGAACAAAATTGACTGCCCGATAAATCCTTATCAGGGAACTATTCGGCCGGTGATGTATAAATCCCGCCTGTATATTACCTGGCTGGAACAAAAAGAAATAACCAAACCCAGTGGCACCAGTAACCAGACTATTACGGAATACCGCTATGATCTGAAACTGTCGCATATTCGTTATGACGGCACGTGGAATACGCCAATTACATTTGATGTGAATAGCAAAATTAATACGCTGGATTTAGATCAGGCTAAAAACGAAGCGCCGGGGTTATATTGTGCGGGTTATCAGGGCGAAGACACTTTATTGGTGATGTTTTATAAGAGAGTGGACAGCCTGAGTACTTATAAATCTGCCACCATGCAGGGGCTGTATATTTTTACCGATATGTCCTCTCGTGATATGGACGTGGCTCAGAGTAATGTTTATCGGGATAACAGTTATATTCAGTTTGATACCAATGGTGTTATCAGAGTGAATAATCGTTATGCTGAAAATTATGAAATTCCATCCTCCGTCAATAGTCGTAAAGGTTATGACTGGGGAAACAATTACCTTAGCATGGTATATGGTGGGTCGATCCCGGTTATCCGTTATCAGGCATCTTCAAGTACGCTAAACGTATCGTTATCACCTAAATTAAGAATTATCCATAATGGCTATGAAGGCCGGCAGCGTAATCAATGTAATTTGATGAAAAAATACGGCAAGCTGGGGGATAAATTCATTGTTTATAACAATCTTGGTATTAATCCTGACCACTCATCCAAAAAAACGTTGTTTTATCCGGTCTATCAATTTAGCGGTAATGCCAGTGGCTTAAGTCAGGGCAGATTATTGTTCTTCCGCGATACGGATTATTCATCAACGGTAGAAGCATGGATACCTGATGCAGGGCGTACATTATCCAAAACTAATGCCGAAATTAAACAGGATTTTGCGCTAGACAACTTAAACCGGCCCGATGATCTGAAAAAATATATTTTCATGGTTGACAATAGAGGTATTGCTACTGATGTCAAAGGCGCTCAGGAAATTAATACCACGATATTATCGTCCAAAGTCAAAGTGACAATAAAAGCCGGTAGTACAGAAAACTCATTTACCGCCGATCAAAATGTGTCCTCTCAACCTGCTCCCAGTTTGGAAGAGATGTATTATCAGTTCAATGAGCTGGTAATCGACGCTTCTACCCTGAATTTCATCAATAATACCGCCAATATTGATGTGACTTTCTCCGCCATCGCTGAAGATGGCCGCCAATTGGGTTCAGAAAGTTTTAGCATTCCGGTGACGCGCAAAATCAGCGCCGATACGGCGCTAATCCTGAACCATGATGAAAATGGCGCTCAATATATGCAGTGGGGTGTCTACCGTGTTCGCCTCAACACATTATTTGCCCGCCAATTGGTTGACCGGGCAACAACGGGCATCGATACCATTCTCAGTATGGAAACGCAAAATATTCCAGAGCCGCAACTGGGAAAAGGATTCTATGTAACATTCAAGATCCCACCTTATGATCCGGCCATTCACGGCACTGCCCGCTGGTGCATACTCTATCTGAAACACGTGGTGGATAATAATGCCCATATCATTTATTCAGGGCAATTCGGTGATACCGCTTTCACGGTAACGCTGTTTATTCCGCTTGATGATAAGCCATTAAATTCGGACTTTATCGCTAAAGTTTACATGTCCTATCAAAAATCGCCTTCCGATGGCACCTGGAAAGGGCCGCATTTTACGGTCGGTGACAACGGGAATATCGGAATAAACCCAAGTTCGATTCTGAGTGATTTCGAAGATATCAATATCCTGAATGACATTCACACCGAACCGATGGATTTTAATGGCGCGAACGCGCTCTATTTCTGGGAGCTGTTTTACTACACTCCAATGCTGGTGGCTCAGCGTTTGTTGCACGAGCAGAATTTTGATGAAACCAATCACTGGCTGAAATATGTCTGGAGTCCATCGGGTTATATTGTTCATGGGCAAATTCAGACTTATAAATGGAATGTTCGCCCGTTGCTGGAAGATACGAGCTGGAACAGTGATCCGCTGGATTCCGTTGACCCTGACGCCGTTGCCCAAAACGACCCGATGCACTACAAAGTTTCCACCTTTATGCGTGTGTTGGATTTGCTCATCGCTCGCGGGGATTATGCCTATCGCCAACTGGAACGCGATACGCTGAACGAAGCCAAAATGTGGTATATGCAGGCGTTGCAATTGTTAGGAGAGAAACCTTATCTGGCGCTGAATAACGATTGGGATAACCCACGTCTGGATAAAGCTGCCGATCTTACCACGCAAAAAATCTACAGCGAAAGCCTGACCCGTTTGCGGCAAACGGAAACCCTATCGCCGCGCACGGCGAATAGCCTGACGGGGCTGTTTCTGCCGCAGGTCAACGCTGCCATGACGAATTACTGGCAGACACTGGAACAGCGGCTATACAACCTGCGCCATCATCTTTCTATCGATGGTCAGCCGCTTTCTCTGCCGATTTTCGCCACACCTGTTGATCCGAAAGCGCTGCTGAGCGCGGCGGTGGCGACATCACAGGGCGGCTCGAATCTTCCGCAGCCCTCTCTTCCGCTCTGGCGTTTTCCTTATATATTGGAAAATGCCCGCAGCGTTGTTGGTCAATTGATCCAATTTGGATCGACCCTGCAAGGCATTATTGAACGACAGGATGCGGAAGCCCTGAATGCGCTGCTACAGAATCAGGCAGCGGAGTTGGTGCTGACCAATATCAGTATTCAGGACAAAGCCATCGAAGAGCTGGATGCTGAAAAAATTGTGCTGGAAAAATCCCGTACCGGCGCTCAATCCCGTTATGACAGTTACAGCAAGCTGTATGACGAGAATATCAATGCCGGAGAAGAGCGGGCAATGGCCTTGCGCGCCGCTGCCTCCGGTATGACAACCGCAGTACAGGCGGCTCGTCTGGCAGGCGCGGCCGCCGATCTGGTGCCCAATATCTTTGGTCTTGCTGCGGGTGGCAGCCGCTGGGGTGCGATCGCGGAAGCAACCGGTTATGTGATGGAATTTTCCGCCGATGTGATGAATACCGAAGCGGATAAAATAAGTCAGTCAGAAGCCTACCGTCGCCGCCGCGAAGAGTGGGAGATCCAGCGTAATAATGCAGAAGCTGAACTCAATCAAATTGAAGCGCAGCTGAAATCACTGGTGATCCGCCGTGAAGCGGCCGTTCTGCAAAAAGGCAGCCTGCAAACCCAACAGGCGCAAACGCTGGCACAATTGACTTTTCTGCAACGTAAATTCAGCAATCAGGCGCTCTATAACTGGCTGAGAGGTCAGTTAGCAACCATTTACTTCCAGTTCTATGATCAGGCCGTTGCCCGCTGCATGATGGCAGAGATGGCCTATCGTTGGGAATCGAATAATAGCGCCACAAACTTCATTAAACCGGGGGCATGGCAGGGAACTTATGCGGGTTTATTGGCGGGTGAGAATTTAATGCTTAATCTGGCGCAGATGGAAAAAGGTTATCTGGAAAGCAGTGAACGCGCGCTGGAAGTTACCCGGACTATTTCGCTGTCTGAATTCTATGCGGAAATGACTGAACAAAGCTTCACCTTTACCGATAAGGTTATTGAGTTGGTCAATGCCGGTCAGGGCAATGCAGGCACTGACACTAACGGACTGAAAATCACTCAAAAACAATTACAGACAGCGCTCAAGTTATCCGATTTAAATATGCTGGAAGATTACCCTACAGAGCTTGGCGAGACACGTCGCATCAAACAAATCAGTGTCACACTGCCTGCGCTTATCGGCCCATACCAGAACATCCGGGCCATACTGAGTTACGGCGGCAGCACAATCATGCCTCGCGGCTGCAAGGCCATTGCCATATCACATGGCATGAATGACAGCGGTCAGTTCCAGCTCGATTTTAATGATGTCAATTACCTGCCATTTGAGGGAATTCCAGTCGATGATATGGGAACACTGACACTGAGTTTCCCTGATTTCAGCGGCAAACAGAAAGATCTACTATTGAGTCTCAACGATATTATTTTGCACATTCGTTACACGATTCGTTCTTGATTAATATTCTGTCAATTTAAGATACGCTGAGATGATAAGGGAATAAATCTCCGGATATTGATGTAATAGCCAAGGAAGGCTTTTTAACGGCTCCGTCTTGATTGCCTCGCTACATTCCCTCATGAATCTCCTCACGAGAAGACTTTCACTTTCACCTCCAATTTATTGATTCGCCACCACAGCGAACCAATAGCGCCTGTTATGGCGCTGCGCGCCATGCACGGCACACCAAAAAAAAGAGGCCTGAAAGGCCTCCGAGATGCTGACAAACTAACTATTGAGATTGGTCGTTCACCTGACTGCCGCTGAGCAGGATACCGGTGTCTGACAGCCGGGCACCGTTGGTCCGCACGTAGACCTGCGGCGCCAGCATGGTTTGCACCCGGCCATCTGGTAACATGACAGAAACGTTCACCAGCCACACAATGTCTTCGGTTAAGCGAGCCATCTGCTCAGCACTCAGTGCTACCCCCGGCGTCAGGTTCAGTGCGCGTTCAGCCCGGATACCGGCATTCATCAGCGCCTTAAATTGTTCCTCATCATTCCGGTAGCCTGACAGAGAGCGTTGGCCCGTCAGTTTGATCAGCTGCTCGCGGATCAGGCGCTGTTCATAGAAGCCATCCCCCAGCCGTTTGTGCATCCTGTCGTGATCCCCGCTCAGTGACTTCTGCATATAGTCGGTATCCAGCCAGTGTTGTGTCTGGGTAAAATTGGGATCAGTCTGAATCAAGACGGCCTGATCCGGATGCGGATTCACTGCCAGCTCTGTGTCATCCACGGCTGGCGCTGTGTCATTCACGGCTGGCGTTGTGTCATTCACTGCCAGTTCTGCGTCATCCACGGCTGGCGCTGTGTCATCCACGGCTGGCGTTGTGTCATTCACGGCTGGCGCTGTGTCATCCACGGCTGGTGCTGTGTCATTCACGGCTGGCGCTGTATCATCCACGGCTGGCGCTGTGTCATCCACGGCTGGCGTTGTGTCATTCACGGCTGGCGCTGTGTCATTCACGGCCGGCGCTGTATCATCCACGGCTGGCGTTGTGTCTTTCACGGCTGGCGCTGTGTCTTTCACTGCCAGCGCTGTGTCATCCACGGCTGGTGCTGTGTCATCCACGGCCGGCGCTGTGTCATCCACGGCCAGCTCTGCGCCATCCACGGCTGGCGCTGTGTCATCCACGGCTGGCGCTGTGTCATCCACGGCTGGCGCTGTGTCATCCACGGCCGGCGCTGTGTCATTCACGGCTGGCGCTGTATCATCCACGGCTGGCGCTGTGTCATCCACGGCTGGCGCTGTGTCATTCACGGCTGGCGCTGTGTCATTCACGGCTGGCGCTGTGTCATCCACGGCTGGCGTTGTGTCATCCACGGCTGGCGTTGTGTCATTCACGGCTGGCGCTGTGTCATCCACGGCCGGCGTTGTGTCATTCACTGCCGGCGCTGTGTCATCCACGGCTGGCGCTGTGTCTTTCACGGCTGGCGGAGTACTCTCCGGTAACTGGGTAACCTGAAGGGCCGTTTTCGGATCTTCTGTGGGCTGTTTCACCTGAAATTTAATCGGATGGTGATCCACTGACCAGTCAATCTGGATCTGATTGGGGGATCGCCCCACATTAAATTCCGGCAGGCGGCTGTCGGCTGGACGTTCAACCAGCGCACCTTCGCCGGGCAGTTTTTGCTTAAACAGACTGTTAATCGGTAAGCGGGACGTTGGCATGTCGGCAATGACCTGTAACGGTTTTTCGCCCGGCGCTACCGTTTGCTGGCCCACGACTTCCAGCTGTTGCGCTGTACGTTGCTCTATTGCCTTAACGCTCTTGGCAGGGCTGTCAAACGCCGACTCGATCTGGCGGTGGTTCACTGCCATAAAG
>JAIRVT010000027.1 GCA_031253755.1 Enterobacteriaceae bacterium | reverse complement strand
GCCGCAAATCAGCCAGCAGCTGCTGACAGCCCGCGCACGGGATGAACACTATAACCAGTTACAGGTCTCGTTCGAGCAGGGCGAACTGCGCTATCAGTTTTCGCAGAATGAGCAGTTTTCACAGGGTGAGCGGTTCTCTCAGGATGAAACTCGAACGACATGTAAGCCGAAGACTAGCCTGAACGTCTTCGAAACCGATTGACGGTTTCTTTCCGTCAGACTTCAACATTAAAAAAGAGGAGGAGCACATCTGACACGAATATTTTTAAACAACACCACTCTCCACAATCTTACTTCTGTGACCTTGCAACAACAGTAAACACACGTCCCTACATGAGAACCCATATTCCTGAATCGAATATTGGGTTGGATGAATGTGCCCGATAGATTCTCGCAACAGGGCATACACATTTAAACTATTTTTATTAAGGTAGAATATATGTCTAATAATATTGATGCTTTTTTGCAACTTACTGATATTAAGGGTGAAGCCAAGGATACCACGCATTCAGACTGGATTGCAGTGGAGTGGTTTCAGTTAGCTTCAAAAAATAGCACCTCGCATGTTTCAAAACAAAGCGGAGGGCACGGTGCCGGTATCGTTGATCTGGGAACATTGCGTATAAGCCCGTTATTTGATAAATCCAGTGTGATCTTGCACAAATATCTCATTACAGGAAAACACATTGATAAAGTTGCTCTGCATGTTCGTCGCCAAGGTGGTGATGGTGATGCGAGCCAAGTCGATTGGTATCAGATTGAGTTAACCAATGCTATGGTTGCGGATACGGATATCGGGTTCCAGGGCGGCGCTTTCTCTTTTGGTTTTTCTCTGGCTTTCGAAACGTTCAAAGAAAGTTATTTCCCTCAGAGCCAGAACGGTGTCAAAGGCGCAGAAGTTACCTTTACTTGGGATACTTACAAAAACGCACTGAAATAATCGGTTGCCTGTTTGTTCCAATAAACTTTCCTGTTTCAGGAAAGTTATATTTAACTGAAAAAATCCCGGCCTTTTGGCTGGGATTTTTTTTGCTATTTACAATTTTTTTGCTATTTACAAAACCAAATTATGAATAATCACCGTCAAGCGTTCTAACATACCGGCAATTAATTGTTCGGCAAAAGGGACCAGCATCGGGAATAACAGGGAAAGTGTGAAAATACCGACGGTCAGGGTTAACGGAAAACCGATGACAAAAACAGAAAGCTGTGGGGTCATGCGGTTCAGCATTCCCAGCGAGAAGTTCAGTATCAGCAGTAGCGTAATCAGCGGCATTGCCAGCATCATGCCATCGATAAATATCAGGCTGGCGCTGCGGGCTAACAACAGAAAACCTTTCGGGTTCAGCTGGGTTAATTGAACAGGAATTGAGTGGAATGTATCCGCCAGAATGGACAATATCCATAAATGCCCATCAAAAACCAGAAATAACAGCATCATCAGCACATTCAGAATACGCGCTAAAATCGGCATATTCGGGCCACCGGTGGGGTCAAAAAACGTGGCGAAAGAAAGCCCCATCTGTAAACCGAGCACTTCACCGGCATAACGTACCACCGCAAATGCAATTTGCATGGTTAAGCCAAGCGCCACACCAATCAGGATTTGCTGGATCAACAGCCAAATGCCGCCAACAGAAAAAATCGGGATTTGTGGCGACGGAATAGAGGGAATCAGGACCGCCGTGATGGCTAATGCCAGCCCAATTCTGACTTTTACCGGCACCTGCTTTTCACTGAAAACCGGCGCGATACTGAACAGCGCCAGCAGCCGAACCAGTGGCCAGAAAAAGTCACTCACAAGACGGGAGAGTGCCTCACTATCAAACGTGATCATGCTTAACCAATCATGGTGGGAATATTGCTGAACAGTGTGCGCATATAATCCAGCAGCAAATTCAGCATCCACGGCCCGGCAACAATGATAGTGACAACCACCGCCAGAATTTTAGGAATAAACGATAAGGTCATTTCGTTGACCTGTGTCGCCGCCTGTAACAGGCTGATCACCAAGCCACAAATCAGGGCAGATAAAAGCAGCGGGGCAGCCAGTGCTAATGCGACTTTCATCGCCTCAACACCAAGGGCCATTACCGATTCTGGAGTCATAATTTTTTAACCGTTTTTGTGAATTTTCCAGACATATACGCTATAAACTTCAGGCTGTAACCTGTAGGACCGTGCGAAATCTTACATTTCCCCGCACAGCGGGAAGATGTAACACGCATCCTGAAGTTGAATGGGTATAAAAACATGCTAAACATAAAAACTCTGTGCCAGTGAGCCAAGCAGTAACTGCCAGCCATCCACCAAAACAAATAACATCAGCTTGAACGGCAGTGAGATTGTGGCGGGCGGCACCATCATCATTCCCAATGCCATCAGGACGCTGGCGACCACCAAGTCGATGATCAGGAATGGAATGAACAGGGTAAAACCGATCTGGAACGCCGTTTTCAGTTCGCTGGTGATAAAAGCCGGGATCAGCACGCGCATTGGCACCGCATCGGCGGTTTCAAACTCACCCTGATCCGCCAGACGCGCAAACAGTGCCAGATCATTTTCCCGTGTCTGGCGTAACATAAACTGACGCACAGGCTGCGCACCTTTATCCAGCGCGGTTTCCAGCGAGATTTTATCCTGACTGAAAGGCAGATAGGCATCCTGATAAACTTTATCGAAAACCGGTGACATGATGAAAAAAGTCATAAACAGTGCTAATCCCAACATCACCTGATTGGGCGGCGCAGAAGGCGTTCCCAGTGCGTTACGCAGTAACCCCAGTACGATGATGATGCGGGTAAAACTGGTCATCATCAGTAATGCAGCGGGAATAAACCCCAGCGCGGTGATGAAAACCAGAGTCTGTACCGGCAGTGACCAGCTTTGGCCGCCATTGGCCAGCGGCTGGCTGACGATACCGGGCAATTCTGCGGCGGCATGGACAGGAAAGAGCGGCAGAAAAAGTACCATCAATAAGGTTACCAGCCGCGCCAGATGGATACGTAAAGCCGGTTTTCGCCCGGTTATTGGCGTGCCTGTCATAAAAAAAACGCTATTTTTCATCGCCATCCCTGTCATTATTACTTTGTGCCGGCATTGTTTTTGTTGGATTCAGCTGCTGGAGCTTATTTTTTAATAGCTGACCGAACGGAAGTGTTTTCATCACGGCTTCCTTTTCTGCCTCATCGGACGGCGCAGGCAGCTGATGGAGAAGATTAATGTGTTGGGCAGTGACGCCCAGCACCAACCAACTCTCTTCGACTTCAACCACGACGATCCGTTCTTTTGGCCCCAGAGAACAGCTCGCTTTGACATTGAGCAACCGGTGATGTTTATTTTTCGCCGGTGTTAGCCCCAGACGGCGGGTCAGCCATGTGATGAAAAAGATCAGCAGTAAAACACCACCTAATGCACTACTGACCTGCATAAAGGTTTGCCCGGTCGAAAATGTTTGACTGGTTGAAAGGGAAGGTGTGCCGGTTATTGCCGTACTGGCCGTCGTAGTGCCGGTGTTTATCATCTTTGTGCCAACCGGTGCGGTATCCGATACCGCACCATGTTGAAAAGAAGCATGAAGGGAAGGCTGGTTTGCCATCATAGCTTATTTACCGTTATAACTATTTACCATTATCACTATTTACCATTATCACTATTTACCGTTATCTCTAGCGACTCAGGCGACGCATACGTTCAGAAGGCGTGATGATATCTGTGATACGAATACCGTATTTGTCAGAAACGACAACCACTTCGCCTTGTGCGATTAAATAGCCGTTGATCAGGATATCCAGCGGTTCACCGGCAAGACCGTCAAGGGAAACCACTGAACCCTGAGACAGTTTTAGCAGTTGTTTGATGGTCATTTTGGTGCGTCCCAGCTCAACGGAGAGCTTGACGGGAATATCCATAATCAGATCAATATCAGAGAGCTGGGAAAACGCATCCTGCGGCTCAAGGCTCTCAAAAATCGACGCGCCGCCGTCAGAGTTTTGCTGGGCGGCCTGTTGTTCCAGCGCTTCTGCCCACATATCGTCAGTCGAACGGGTATCTGCGGGTTGTTTAGCATCACTCATTGGGCTTTTCCTCATCCAGAGCATTTAAAACAGGGTTAATCAGGTGTTCAACACGCAGGGCGTACTGCCCGTTGAGTGTTCCGTATTGGCTGGTGAGCACAGGCACACCATCAACGTGAACGATTAGGCGTTCGGGTTTTTCTATTGGCAAAACATCGCCGCGTTTTAACTGGAGAATTTTTGACAGTCGCAGAGGAACATCAACAAAATTGGCTACCAGCTCCAATTCTGAGTTCTGAACTTGTTTCACCAGAATGTCACGCCACTGCCCGTCTTCATGACGGACACTTTCCAGCGGCGGATTCGTCAGCAGTTCACGCAGTGGTTCAATCATGGCGAAAGGGATACAGATGTTAAATTCCCCAATCAGATCACCAATTTCCACCTGAAAAGGTGTCGTCACCACAATATCGTTAGGGGATGTTGTGATATTGGTGAATTTTATCTGCATCTCTGAACGCACGTATTCCACTTCAATCTTAAAGATGGAATCCCAGGCGTCCCGATAGGCATCCAACGCCAGTTTCAGTATCTTGTTGATGATCCGCTGTTCAGTAGAGGTAAATTCCCGGCCTTCTACTTTCGTCGGGAAACGCCCATCGCCACCAAACAGGTTATCAACAGCGATATAAACCAAACTGGGTTCAAAAGCGAACAGTGCTGTTCCCCGCAAGGGTTTCAGGTGAACCAGATTGAGGTTGGTCGGCACGGCCAGATTGCGGGCAAATTCATGATAAGGCTGGATCTTAATGGCACCGACCGTAATATCCGGGCTACGGCGCAACATATTAAACAGCCCCATCCTGAATTGGCGGGCAAAGCGTTCATTGATGATTTCCAGTGACTGCAAACGCTCGCGTACAACACGACGTTGGGTATTCGGATCGTAAGGACGAACCTCATTACCGGGTGACGCAGTTTGTCCTGCGTCATCTGTAGCGGCACTGTCACCATTGAGCAGAGCATCAATCTCTGCCTGTGAAAGAATATTGTCACTCATCGAGATTATCGCAGAATAAACGTAGTAAACAACACATCGGTGATCGCCTGATTAGGTTCACCGGGTATCAGTGTCGGGCTAAGAGTCTGTTTAATGTCTTTCACTAAACGTACTTTGCCGTCATCTTTTGCCAGATCTGTGGATTTCTGGCGGGACAGCAACAGCAGCATACGGCTACGAACTTCAGGCAGATAATCATGGAAGCGCTGACGCGTGTTTTGATCCGGCAGACGTAATGTCACCCCGACATACAAAACCCGGTCAAAGTGATCTTCATCATCGATCAGATTGACGGTAAAGGGTTCCAATGCCATAAATACCGGAGTATCAATGACTTTGGCGTTTTCTGTACTGTTATTGCTGGATTGCTTCATGGCCCACCAGCTATATCCTCCGATGGCGACACCAAGAACCGCAATCAGTATTAACAGTATCATCCAAATTGGATTTTTGCGTTTACGCTCGTAGCTATAATCAGACATGGACAGACTAGTTCCTGTTTTTTGTGGCGAATAAGGCACCGCGCATTCCGTGGCGGACATCCTTATTCATCAAATTCAACACCAATTATCCCGCGTCTTGATTCCGGCAATGGCCGGAACAAACACGGAAAAAACCATTAACTCACACGTTTGTTATCGGCCCTGTTTTGATTTCTTGCAGTAAATAATGCAATCAGGCCGTACTTCAAATCGATCATCAGGCCGGTTTTCAGACCGCTTTTCAAATCGTCCTTCAAACAAACGTATCAACGCCTCCCCGGCTGGAAGCGAGTTGCGCAGGCGTTACCCGGATCGCGGATTCGTGAGTTGCCGGTGTTACTGTCGGTGCGCCATCACGCTGAACACGGGCTTCGGTATCTTTATGTTGCTGTTGGCCTGACGTTTGATCAGAGCGCTGATCAGCTAACTGTTGCCAGTTATCCGCTGTATCACTGTTAACGCTGCTTTGTGCCAGTTGAATACCGTTTTCTGCCAACGCATGGCGAAGTGTCGGCAGGGCGGCTTCTAAGGCGTCACGCACATGTTGATGGGCGGCTATAAAATGGAGCTGTGCCTGATTGTCTTCAACATTCAGACGGATATGCAGCGCACCCAGTTCTTGCGGATGTAAGCGCAATTCAGCCTGTTGTAACCCATTGCGGTTAAAAAACAGTACTTGCTGATTAAGCTGCTGCTGCCACTCTTCACTGCCGAGCTGCGCGCTCAGTAATGGCGCTGGATTGCCATTAATCTGAAACTGACCGTTTGCCTGATGGCCGGAAGCGAGCAGGGGAGAAGCCGCTAACGTATAAGGTGTGTTTGTCGGTGATGTGTTCGCAGATGCAGCGGCGGATAACGATGAGCCTTGCACGGAAGCGGAGTCTGTTCCGATAGGGTTTCTGTCGATATGCTCTTTGCCGTGGGCGGCTGATGCGGTGTTTTCTCCGGTACGGTCAACCGTTGATTTTATTGTGTTGGTTTTCAACGCAACGGCTTTTGTTTTTCCACTAACGGCTGCTAATGTCGGGCGATTTTGTGCCGTACCATTCTCTGGTGTAAGAAAAGCACGCGCGCTGTCAGCCGATAGGCTTTCTTCAGTTTGCTCAGCCGATTCGGTGGTGTTCAGCACGCTCTCCACGCTGGCCTGTTTGCCTGATTTGCCCGCGAATATTGTCTCAGTGCCGTTGTTTGCATCCGGCTGGTGATCGTCACTCCCGGCGGTACCTGTTGCTGGCTGGCGGTTGATCAATTCCACCAACTGAATAGGAATCGTATTGATTAATGTTTCAGCGGACAGCGGATCTTCATCTTCTTCCTGTGAGGCTGTTTCGGTTTCATCAGCCGATGCCGGAGACTCTGGTTTAGCAAGCTTGCCGGTTGCTATAGAAACCGGCGCGAATTTCTTTTCGGTGCTGCTAGTTGCACTGCTGTCTTTGGTGCGATCACCATTATCTGAATGGAGTTTCGTTCCCTGAGCAGCCGCTTTTTGTTGCGCTTCTGTTTCCGCACTGAGCATCTGCTTAAATTCAGATGAGGTGTCCTTAGCGGTGAGATTGTCAGGCTGGGCAGTTGATGCCTGCTGCATTTTCTCGCCCGCTTTTCCGGTCACAGATTCTTTTAATGTTAAATCAGTAGGCAAAAGAGTGAGATTCATTGTTTTATTCTCCGTTGTGCACCACGTTGTGCGTACTCATCCATTTGTTTTTGCTCCATGCGATTCTGGTGTAACTTCAAATTATGCTCTGCCCGCTGTTGCAGTGTGTCGAAGGCATTCAGGCGCTGCTGTTTTTCCTGCCAGTGTGACATAGCCTGCTCAAGCCGTTTTTTCCATTGGTTGAGCTGTAATCTGTGTTGTTCGATTGCCATTTCCAGCGTTTTCATAAATTGCTGGTAGTTTTGCCAGGCTGAACTGGACATGCCATGACTGAGCGTGTCGTTTAGCCGGGTACGATATTCATCCTGATAACTCACTAACGCAGTGAGTTGTTGCTCCATTTGCTGGTGACTTTTTCGTATCTGAGCCAGTTGTGTTGCGGCTTTTTCCACCGCATCCTGAGCCAGTTCGCGCAAGGTCACTAGAGGGGAGTGTTGCTGCATTTATTTCCTCAGTGATTTAGACCGGTAATAGCTGTTGCAGTTGGTCACAGGCTGCAACATATTCACTGCGTTCCTCAATGCCCTGATGCAGAAATTGGGTCATATGCGGATACATCGCGATGGCTCTGTCCAGCAAAGGATCACTGCCGGAAGCATACGCGCCGACATTAATCAGATCCCGGTTGCGTTGGTAGCTGGAAAGTAGCTGTTTGAACTGCTGTACGCGCCGGTAATGACTGTTATCAATCAGCGCGGTCATGGCACGGCTGATGGATGCCTCAATATCAATGGCCGGATAATGACCGGATTCCGCCAGTGACCGTGACAGCACGATATGGCCGTCCAGAATCGCTCTGGCGGCATCGGCAATCGGATCCTGCTGGTCATCACCTTCAGTCAGGACGGTATAAAATGCGGTAATTGAGCCGCCATCACTGACGCCATTACCCGCCCGCTCCACCAGTGCAGGCAGCTTGGCAAACACCGAAGGCGGATAACCTTTGGTCGCCGGAGGCTCACCGATTGCCAGCGCAATTTCGCGTTGTGCCATGCTGTAACGGGTCAGGGAATCCATAATCAGCAACACATGTTTGCCACGGTCGCGGAAATCTTCTGCGATGCGCGTGGCGTAAGAAGCGCCCTGCATTCGCAACAGTGGTGAAACGTCAGCCGGAGCTGCGACCACCACGGAACGGGCCAGCCCCTCATGGCCTAAAATATTTTCGATGAAATCTTTAACTTCCCGTCCACGCTCTCCAATCAGGCCGACCACGATAACATCCGCTTGGGTATAGCGCGCCATCATGCCGAGAAGCACACTCTTGCCGACACCAGAACCGGCGAACAGCCCCATCCGCTGCCCACGTCCGACCGTTAGCAGGGCGTTGATGGCACGCACGCCGACATCCAGTACATCGCTGATGGGAGTACGTTGCAGGGGGTTCAGTGGTGGGGTGGTTAAGGGAGCGCGATAGCCGGTATCCGGGGCGGGAAAACCATCAAGCGGACGGCCTGCACCATCCAGCACCCGGCCGAGTAACTCCGGCCCCAGAGGCAAACGCCGCCCGCCACCGCTGTCTTCGCCGTAAGAGCGGGCATAGACACGCGCTCCCGGCACAATACCTTCCAGCTCTTCCAGTGGCATCAGCAATAATTTTTCACCGTTAAAGCCGACAACTTCACTCTCAACTTCTTCAATCGCGTTGCCATTTTGTCGCTCGATAAGACAGGTCGCGCCTAAAGCCAAATGCAAACCTGTTGCTTCGAGTACCAGACCCGTGGCGCGAGTCAAACGCCCATAACGACGCACTTTCGGCGTTTTCGTCAGACGTTTTTCCATCGAATCTAAGGTGGACAGCCAGCGCCCAAGTCTCGCAGTCATCACAGCTCTCCTGATCCTGCCAGCCGACACATTTCCTGCCAGCGCGTTGCCAGGCTGGCATCCAGATCTCCTTCATCCGCACTGACTTTGCAGCCACCAGGATGCAGTTTATTATCGGCAATCAATCGCCAGCCATTCAGCGCCAGAAGGTCTCCCAACTGCTGTTCAACCAGCGGGATATTTTGCGGATGCACCCGCAATTGCGGTTTGCCGCTAAACATCGGCTCTTGCTGGATAAATTCACGGATTTGATTCAGCAGAGCCGTGCCGTCACATATCGCCGGTTGCCCCAGAATATGGTGAGCGGCTGTCAGGGAAAGCTGCATGAGGCGTGAGGCAATTACCGTGTCCAAGCCACCCAGCGAGTGGTTGAAATCTGCCAGCAGTGCTTTCCACTGTTCAGTGATCACCTGCTGTTGCTCGCTGGCTTCCTGCAAACCCTGCGCTAATCCGGCCTGACGGCCTTCTTCCAGCCCTTGTTCATAGCCTTGGGAGCGTCCTTCGGCAATGCCCTGTTCATGACCCGCACGGCGCGCCTGTTCTTTCAGCTCGTCCAGTATTCTGGCCTGTTCCTGCAACCGATCCTGCTCGCTGGTTTTTGCTTCATCGCCCAACGATTCCGGTGTCATTCGTCCCTGCTTATGCTGTTCCAGCTTAGCCTGCAATGTTTCCCACGATGTCAGTTCACCCGGCAGCCAGCGCTGCCAGTTACCATCATTTGCATTACCAGATCTGGATTTATCAGGCATAGCTTTATCAGGCACAGCTTTATTAGGTATGCCTTTATCAGACATAGATTTATCAGACATAGGTATCATCACCGCCATTGAGGATCATTTCCCCGGTTTCTGACAGACGACGAACCACCAACAGGATAGCTTTCTGTTCTGCTTCCACCTGGGACATACGAACCGGCCCGCGGGTTGCCAAATCATCACGCATAATTTCAGCTGCACGCTGCGACATATTGCTGAGGAAGTGGTCGCGCAATGCCTGATCGCAGCCTTTCAGGGCAATTAACAGCGAATCGGTGGTAATTTCCTGCAACAGACGTTGGATGCTGCGGTCGTCCACATTAATGAGATTTTCGAACAGGAACATTTCATCAATGATTTTTTGTGCCAGCTCGCCATCATAGTTACGCACGGCATCGATGACATTCTCTTCCTGCTGGCTTTTCATCAGGTTGATGATTTCCGCCGCAGTACGAACACCACCCATTTTGCTGCGTTTCAGGTTCTGGCCATCCAGCAGGTTGTTCAGTACTTCGGTCAGTTCCGCCAGTGCCGCTGGCTGAACGCCACCAAAGGTAGCAATTCGCAGCATCACGTCGTTACGCAGGCGGTCATCAAACATGGCGAGAATATCGGCAGCCTGACCCCGGTTCAGGTGAACCAGAATCGTGGCAATAATCTGCGGATGTTCATCGCGGATCATATCGGCGGCAGACTGCGGTTCCATATAGTTGAGGGTTTCGATACCGGTAGTGGTATCGCGGGACTCAAGAATATCTTCCAGCAGGCTGGAGGCCCGTTCTTCGCCCAGCGCTTTCACCAACACGCTGCGCAGGTAATCGTTGGCATTGATACTCAGCGCGGCGAACTGCTCGGCATCCGCTTCAAACTGAGCCATCACTTCTCCCAGTTGCTGGTTGGAGATCTGTTTCATGCCCGCCATTGCAATACTCAGTTGCTGTACTTCGCGGGAATTCAGGTGCTTAAACACTTCTGCTGCCTGATCTTCTCCCAGTGTCATCAACATGATGGCGCTTTTTTCTGTTCCGGTCATGCTCATTGTTCGTTACTCATCCATTGGCGGATCACCAGCGCAACTACGCGAGGATCTTTTTCTGCAAGTTCACGGATACGCTGGCTTTGAATCTCAGCATTAACTCGCTGGCGAGCCAGTTGACGGCGCGCATTTTCATCCATTTCCGCATTGGTTTCAGGCTGTTTGGCCGGTTTTTTCTGCGCTTCCAGAACAGCTTTTTCTGCTGCGCGTTTGCGGGCCAGTTGTGGCACTACCATTTTGCGCCAGAGCAGCCATGCCACCAGAACCAACAACACCCAGCGACCGAGATCGAATAATTTCTCCAGCAGGGCAGGGCTTTGCCAGAACGGCAACGTTTCGATCACTTCAGCCGTTTCATTGAACGGTGTATTCACCACATTCAGGCTGTCACCACGTTCTGCCGAGAAACCCATCGCTTCACGGGTCAGCGCTTCAATCTGTGCTATTTGCTGGGCGGTCAGCGCCTTAGGTTCCGGGCCATCTTTCCCCTGAACCGTGGCATAGTTAACCACCACCGCAACAGAAAGGCGAGCGACACCGCCGGATTGTTGCTGGGTATGTCGAAGTGTGCGATCCACTTCGTAATTAAGTGTTTCGTCATGACGGCTGTTGCGGTTATTGTTGATCAGGCGCTCATAACTGTTTTTGTTATTGCGTCCCTGATCGGTTTTCGTGTCACCGTTTGCTGTCGTTGTAGCAGATGCTGAGGACGCTGTTGCAGAAGCAGCGCCTTTGCCATTATCAGCGGGCTTCTCGATAGGCGCACTTGGCGCAGCAGGAGGTTGATTTGACAGCGCACCCGGAACGCCGCCCACCAGTGACCCGCCACTCTGGTCGCTGGAACTGGTCTGTTTAGAACGGACGGCGGCCTGATTCGGCGGCTGGTTAGGTTTAAACTCTTCAGCGGTTTCTTCACGATGAGAAAAATCAATTTGCGCTGTCACCTGAGCGTGGACATTGCCGCGACCGACAACCGGCGCCAGAATCGTTTCAATCCGCTGTTGAAAACGGCTCTCGACTTCCTGCGTGTACTTCAGCTGGTTGTTGTTCAAATCACGCCCGTTGGCATCAGCCTGTGTCAGCAGACGCCCGGCCTGATCCACGATGGTCACATTGCCCGGTGGCAACCCGGCGACACTGCTGGACACCATATGCACAATGGCACTGATCTGCCCTTCATCCAGTATTCGGCCCTGCAACAAGCCTACCGTGACGGAAGCCGAAGGTGATTTCTGCTCACGCACAAACAGGGAAGGCTTCGGTAACGCCAGATGAACACGGGCGCTTTGCACCGGTCCGAGTGATTCAATCGTGCGCGCCAATTCCCCTTCCAACGCCCGTTGGTAGTTAATTTGCTCGCTAAACTGGCTGATGCCGAATTTTTCTTTATCCAATAACTCAAAACCCGCAGCACCGCCTTTCGGCAAGCCCTGTTGTGCCAGTTTCAGCCGGGTTTCATGCACCTTATCACTGGGTATCATGATGGCAGAGCCGTTTTCAGCAAAACTGTAAGGCACATTCATTTGAGTTAATAATGTAACGATTTCGCCGCCATCTTTATCACTCAGATTGCTGTAGAGCACCCGGTAATCGGGGCTGCGCAACCAGAGAAAAAGGGCGACGACAATTGCGATGGCAGCAGAGCCAGCAACTAATAGTGGAACTTTTGGATCAGCTTTTATCCGGCTGATGATAGCGCTGAAACCTTTTTGTGGATTCTCAGCATCGGTTGTTGCTGCACTCATAGACGATCCTTGCCTTGCTGGTCAACATGAATACTAAAAGCGTGGCGTAACAAAACAGACTCCCCATACGCAAGCGAAAACGTACATACCTGTTATCATTTAAGTTTCCTCGTTATTGGCTGTATCAGCCACCGCGAGGCAATTCATAAGGTATAGGTATAATTAATCCTGTCATTATTCGCTGTTCACACATCTTTCAATGGCACGATAAGCTTCTAATTTCTACTTCAATTTTCCGCTTTAGTTTGAAAGGGCTATGTTACGGTGGCAGCCTGAACAAAAACTGCCAACCGGCCCCCGGTTAATATGGCACTTAATCACATAATCAATCAGGTGATTTAATACGAGGTTTTTATGTCAATTCCGGCAATTGAAGGTGTGCTGCAACAGATGCAGACACAGGCATTACAGGCAGCCAACATCGCCAAGCCGATGCCAATACAGGGCGGCTTCGCCAGCCAGCTCACCGCCGCCGTGGAAAAGATCAATCAGGCGAATATCGGCGCCGCAAAGCAGGCCGAGAATTTCACCCTAGGTGTTCCGGGCATAGAGCTTAATGACGTGATGCTGAATATCCAGAAAGCGAGTATTTCGTTGCAGATGGGCATTCAGGTCAGAAATAAGCTGGTAGGGGCTTATCACGAGGTGATGAATATGC
>JAIRVT010000008.1 GCA_031253755.1 Enterobacteriaceae bacterium | reverse complement strand
ATAAATTCAATCGGTTGAGAAATATTCAGGTTGGCGATATTTTGTTATTTTTTATGGCAGAATATCATCAATGCGCTTATTTTTAAGCCAGTTTGCCTGAACTTGAAATTTCACCACATTTTTTGATTTTATTTTTGCCAATACTTTTGTGCTACAAGCAGCCAAACAGCAAAAAGCCCGGCTAGCAGAGCTAATCGGGCTTCTTAGAATTTGGCTCCTCCAACTGGACTCGAACCAGTGACATACGGATTAACAGTCCGCCGTTCTACCGACTGAACTATGGAGGAATTGCTGCGTTCCTTGACAGAACGAGGCGAATGATAGGGGAATGGAGGAAGCTTGTAAAGCGAAAAAATAAAAAATAAATTCAATCGGTTGAGAGGTATTCAGGCTGGCGATGTTTTGTTATTTTTTATGACAAAATATCATCAGTGCGCTTATTTTTCAGACATATTGCTTGAGCTTGAAGTTTTACCATCTCTTGTGATTTTATTTTTGTACAAACAGCAAAAAGCCCGGCTAGCAGAACTAATCGGGCTTCTTAAAATTTGGCTCCTCCAACTGGACTCGAACCAGTGACATACGGATTAACAGTCCGCCGTTCTACCGACTGAACTATGGAGGAATTACTGCGTTCCTTATTCTATTCTCTGCTATTTATTCTCTAGTAGATCCAGTAGAACAACCGAGGTAGCTAACGGAACGGGGCGAATATTAACGGCGAATACGGAGAGTGTCAACGCCAAAATATCATTTTCCCACTGGTTTTCTACTGAGTGCTCATCATATAAGCGCATTGGGTTAAAAATACACTATCCTAATGAAATTACATACTTTTATTTATACGCGTGTACGGTGATTGTTCTGAACAGGCAAGCATAAATACATCATAAAAACAGATCCCGTCTTTTCTTTCGGCAATGTGTTCTATCTCTTTTTTAATTTCATGAGGGACTTTGGGATGAGTGAGTATCGTGTTAATGGCACTCTGAGAGACTTTTTCATCGACGAACCATTCGCCGTTGTAACAGACCCGTAAATCCAAAATATCGATATCTTCAAAATGGTAGGTTGGTTTGATATCAAATAGCAGAACGGCGGCCATCAAGCAAAAAAGCAGAGTAAATAGCACAATTGACCAAATTCCAAAATAGGGGGCATACCACATCAGCGCCACAAGAAAAGCATAAGCAACGATCATCGCCAAAAACAGGTACGGATGCTGATGAATAAATATGCCATTAAAATGCACCTTGCCGTCTCTTTGCTCTGCGAGATTGACCCTCTCAAGATCCTGAATCAATATCTGTTTGATGATGTTCATAATACTAGCCCAATAATTAGTAGGAATATGTTATCAAATTGAAAATACCAATTTTCTTAAGGCTACCATGTTCAGGGCAGGCATCAGTATAGCAATTCGTTCTTTTTATTTATAAAACTGTTATTGCCAGAAAAACATAACCCTTTTTTGCTAAGTAAAAAAGTTGAATAAATCAAATAAAATTATAACCATATCTATTTATTAGGTTATTTTGCTCTAATATTGAGCGCATAGAGTTTTTTTAGAATAATAATACATAAAAAGGTTGCTATTCCTTTGCGGTCATGCGTTAATGCGTCTGGCCTGATTAACAGACCTACTTTATGTACGACATCTTGAGTTAATGAGTTATGTGTAAGCGCTATCTTAAGTAGCCTTTGTTGACCGTTTCCTTCTTAGTGCCTCCATAAGTAATAGCTGATACTGGCCAACACATGCCCGAGGTGGCGAGTTTTTTTTGATATATAGGAAAGTCACACATGTCTGACAAAATGAAAGGTCAAGTGAAGTGGTTCAACGAGTCCAAAGGTTTTGGTTTCATCACTCCAGCCGATGGTAGCAAAGACGTATTCGTTCACTTCTCTGCCATTCAAGGTAACGGTTTCAAAACTCTGGCTGAAGGCCAGAACGTAGAATTCACCATTGAAAATGGTGCCAAAGGCCCAGCAGCAGCAAACGTAACTGCTATCTAATTTGCCTTTATGCCTTTATTGAGCTCGCCATGCAAATATGCCCTGGCGGGCTTTTTGTTTTTAGGGATTTTAAAATAATCGCTGATTGAAAAAGATTCAATTATCCGAATTTTGGGTTGGCTAAACAGTCATGGGATAATTATTCATAAATTGGCTTTTACCAAAACCTTTTCATATCAATTTTTCCTATCCAAGCTCCCCTATTTAGCTTAATTAACCAGCGAATATCAGGCCGAATTTTATACCCACTTCTAGCATTCTGTACAAAATAAATGCGATACAGAAAAGCAAAATCAGCCATCTCTTTCAAACAGACAAATCACCTTTTAGATTAATTCAATTGCAGTGAATTGCTCGTATTTCGATCACATACTAAAAAATCCTAGCGATGATAATCAAATCAGTGGATCAGATGATTATCAGACCGATAAGTAAGCAAGTAAAAAATGGAGATCTTTTTTCTTCATGGCTACAGAAAAATTGATAAGTCATCCTTTGTGCTTATCAAATACCGATGACCGTTTTTACGCAGAACTGACAGTGAAATGACAGATAGATTTGCGCAACTGTCGGAAGAATACGCGGCTTGCTTGCGTTTAGATAAAGATAACAGTCAATAATTCCTGTCTATTACAGCAGAAAGCTGCAACAGTGTTACGGAACAGATTAGCCACAATAACGAACAAGGTTTCAGGGGACTAATCTTATTAACATGGAAATTAAATCTTAGCTGAGACGAATCATACTTTCTGTGACAGATAAGAAAAACGCACTATTTTGCTTAAGGACATTACCGGAGATAATTCTGCTACTGTTGCTGAAATTTGACATAATTCGGTTTTAGATACTGGAAATATTCTTCATGGCTTTGGTATTGAATGTATCAGCGATGAAAACCTTTCAAATAAAGTGGAATTAAAATCTACTTTATTGAGTTAATTTTTCTACTAAAACTCCTACTTCAAGATGTAGCAAAATAATGATCATAAGGCTGCCTTGGTAACGGAATAAATGAACTCTGGCTTTATGGCATCGTGTCGTTGGTATTTTGCTGGATCTCTGTGGATACCATTTCGCTTTAGGAGAGTGTAAGCGGATTAGAAATAACCGGATATAAGAGAGAAGAACGTCTGGTGATATCATGAGTATTAAAATATGACGTACAGTTAAAATTTTAACAATGTATTTGATCAGTACATTTATTCCATTTTTATCTGCAATTGCAATTTATCTTCTTGTACAAAACCTAATGTGCGATATTTCACAGCGGCCTATATAACAACTGGCTTTACCATGAAATAAAGCGAATAAAGCGTTATTGAGAAAAATTCTTAATTGTGATGTCGGCAACATTAGGTGCTTTATAATCTGTATCAAGCAGACATTTTCTACTTTCGTATTATCGGCATATGCTCTGATATGGTATGCCTCCATAGCCAGCAATACAGAACATCAACCCTGATTTCAATGCAGGGAAGAGAAGAAAAGCAAGGTAGTGTAGCCACGGGTATTGGCTGTATGTGTATTGCGCTGCCATCACTATGCGACTGGGGTAAGCGAGCGAAGCCAACAATGAGGCAACTTAAAAGACAAAGGGTATACCCTACTTATATTATTGATACCGTAAATAATAGCACCATCAAGTATTCACGTGTTGCGCTTATTATTTAGCATTATTGATAAAAATATAATCATTACGCGGGGGATATTTTCTTTGATTAACAGATAATATGTGAATGATTGTATTATTGATCAAATAATGAAACACATTTAGTGAACATTTGCGGATAACCATCATGGATAACGTCTTATTCTCTATTTTCAGTAATAATCATACTTTACAAAAATCATACTGAAGATTCCTATTATTAACCATTTTTTGCTTATATTTTGAATAAATATTACTGTTATTTCCGGATTATAAACTCACTATCATAATAATGATAAGTTTAAGGCGGTAATAGAATTAAATTTATACCTTATTTTTTAAATTTAAATCGTTTTTTATATGGCTTATTATTGCCTGTTTTTTAAATTAATAAATATAACACTTTATTTGCGTTTATTTCTGCTATTGATATCCATGGTATTCTATTTTGATTTTATACTACTCCATTAATTTGATTTTTTGTTGTTAGCATTTATTGATTAATTTGATTTTGGTGATGATTTTATTTCCTAATATCCTTTCGCTTAAGGTGATTAATTCGGCATTAAAAGGCTATTTTTTCTTATATATGATGATTAATCGACCTGAATTGAAAAGTATCATAATCATTGGTTATCCTTAACATTAAAAAAATAAGGTAAGACATATATTGTAACTTTATCTTATGTATTGTGTTTGAATAGTGCTAAGAATATGGAAATCATGACTCACAAAATTTTAGTTAAGAGAGTATTGGTTATTACGCACTGATACGCCTATTTTGTTAAATTAAATTTATTAATTTTGATGGAGTGGTGAGATTTGGCTAACTTTACCAAGTGGCGAGATTTATTGTGATGAAGTGGCATTAATGGTTATGTTCTTTCTTGGAAAGAGATGCAGATGTTTTTTTATTTCAACATGATACTGAATTTTATCTTAATTTTGTGAACTGTGTGATATTTGTGCTCAAAGTGGAGCTAATACTCTCATTTCAGTTGCGTGAAAATAATTCAATCGTAAACTAAAAATGATCATATTGGTATCTTTCCGGTAACTAGTGTCACATAAAATTAATAAATTTGGCATGGCTATGATCTATATCAACAAATAGTGGAAGATGAGCTACCACCTGCCTTATAAGGAAACAAAATTTGATAATATTTTTTAAATTTGGCTAAAAGGAATATTTTTTATCGTTTTTTTTAATTTATAAGTTTAATAGATCGTATAAAACCAAAAACAATCTCTAATATTTTTATTTAAATAATTTAACTTATTAATTGTGGACTATTTTGTATTTCCCATTGCTTGAATAGTTAATGAGCTATAATCATAATAAAAAATGTCAATTTTGTGATCTATGTCACATAGTATTTAAAATGACATATATTCTCCGTTGTATAAATTGATGATTCAGGAGTAAAGTTAATTAGTATTAAGAATATTCTTAATCAATTGTGGCAAGTTCATTATCCAGATGACGCAATAATACTTTTACAATCCATTACCGAAATATTTTAGAAATTGGGCGATCCCAAGAGTAATACAAAGGACAGTTACTGCTCTGGCTAAAGATGTATATTTCAGTTATGTCGGAGATTATTGAATCTCATGCTACTGGTAATTTTGTCGTGAGTGATTCTTTGATCACTTAATTGATTTTTTCATGTAATCGGACGGGATATATAGAAATGAGTACGGTTGAATTGCTCAAACATATTTATGACATAAATTTATCGTATTTGCTTTTAGCACAACGGCTAATTAACTATGAGAAAGCGTCTGCGATGTTCCGTTTAGGTATTAGTGAATCGATGGCTGATATGTTGGCCGAACTGACATTGCCTCAGTTAGTAAAATTAGCTGAAACAAACCAACTGATTTGCCATTTTCGGTTTGAAGATCACGAAACCGTGCAACAGTTAACAAAGGAATCGCGGGTGGATGATTTACAACAAATCCATACAGGTATTTTGTTGTCTACTCATCTTTTTCAGCAGTTATCCGCACGGGATGACGCTTCAATCAAGAAAAGAGCATAAAGATGGTTGAGAAAAGTATTGTCCAAGAAGCTAAAGATATTCAGTTGGCAATGGAACTCATCACTTTAGGCGCACGATTGCAGATGCTTGAAAGTGAAACGCAATTAAGCCGGGGGCGGCTGATCAGGCTGTACAAAGAGTTGCGGGGAAGCCCTCCGCCTAAAGGGATGCTCCCCTTTTCGACGGATTGGTTTATGACTTGGGAACAGAATATTCATTCTTCTATGTTCTACAATGCGTACCGTTTCTTGTTGAAAAGCGGGCATTGCGATGGAGTTGAAGCTGTCGTAAAGGCGTATCGATTATATCTTGAGCAGTGTCCGCCGATGAGTGAGGATGGCCCTGTTTTGGCGCTAACCAGAGCATGGACGCTGATCCGTTTTGTCGATAGTGGGATGTTACAACCGACGGAATGTCGTTGTTGTGGCGGAACTTTTATCACACATGCTCACCAGCCAGTAAACAGTTTTGTTTGTAGTCTTTGCCAGCCGCCATCGAGAGCGGTAAAAAAACGTAAACTTTCCCTGCAACCTGCCGATACTAATTCACAACTGCTGGATGGATTTGCTCGGCAGGCGATGTGAATTTAAATGGGAAGGTAAATTTTATCCCCGGATAAATTTCGGAAAGATGAAGGGTATTGGTTACAGGTTTTGGTTATCACAGCCTGTAATCTATCCACGCCTCCTTACATTTCCCATTCGCCCTGTTCAAATCCCATCTGCTCACCAACTTAGCTAAAGGATATCGCGTGTTAGTACTTTTAGGATATATCGTGGTTTTTGGTGCGGTAATTGGTGGCTATCTGCTCGTCGGTGGTCACATGGGCGCACTTTATCAGCCAGCGGAATTTTTGATCATTGCCGGAGCAGGTATTGGCGCATTTATTGTGGGCAACAATGGCAAAGCGATAAAAGCAACATTGCGTGTTTTGCCGAAAATCATGCGCAGATCAAAATACAATAAAGCCATGTACATGGATTTGATGGCGCTACAGTTCCGTCTGTTATCCAAATCTCGCCAGAATGGGCTTTTATCTCTGGAGCGTGATATTGAAAATCCGCAACAGAGTGACATTTTCACTCAATATCCCCGTCTACTAAAAGATCCTTACCTGATGAATTTCATCACGGATTACATGCGCCTGATTATCAGCGGCAACATGAATCCACATGAAATTGAAGCCTTAATGGATGAAGAAATCGAAACTTATGAGCATGAAAGCGAAGTTCCGGCAACCAGTCTGTCAATGGTGGGGGATTCACTGCCTGCATTCGGAATAGTTGCAGCAGTCATGGGTGTTGTACATGCGCTTGGGTCCGCAGATCGTCCCGCAGGGGAGCTCGGCGCCTTGATTGCTCACGCAATGGTGGGAACATTTCTTGGGATCTTACTGGCTTATGGTTTTGTTTCGCCATTGGCAACCTTGATTCGCCAGCGCAGTAGTGAACAAGTCAAAATGATGCAATGTGTCAAAATTACGTTGCTTTCCAGCCTGAATGGTTATGCGCCACAGATTGCGGTTGAATTTGGCCGCAAAACATTATTCCTCACCGATCGTCCTTCATTTACTGAACTTGAAGAGCATGTTCGCCGGGTTAAAGCCCCTGTACAACAGGAAGTTGAAGAATAATTATGAGAGCGAATAATGTTTCTGTCATCAGAGTAAAAAGGCGTAAAAAACCGGGTCATGGCTTTCATGGCGGGTCGTGGAAAATTGCCTACGCCGATTTCATGACCGCCATGATGGCATTTTTTCTGGTCATGTGGCTGATATCAATTTCCAGTCCGCAGGAATTGAGCAGCATTGCAGAATATTTTCGCACTCCATTGCAGGTTGCAATAAATAAAGGGCACAGAAGCAGCGATGCGACAAACCCGATTCCCGGAGGAGGGGATGATGTTCTTCAGAAGGAGGGGGAGGTATTCCGCCAGCCTAAACACGTTGAGATCAGTGAGGAAAACCGCCGTTTGTCCCGGCTGCATCAACAACTCGAAAAAGTCATCATCACGGATCCCCGTCTTAAAGAGCTGCGTCCACATTTATTGATTGACATGATGGATGAAGGTTTGCGCATCCAAATTATCGACAGGGAAAATCGCCCGATGTTCATGATCGGTAGTGCGAAAGTCGAAAATTACATGAGCGATATTTTGCGGGCAATTGCGCCGATCCTGAATAGTATTCCGAACAAAATCAGCTTATCCGGGCATACCGATGACTTACAGTATGTCAATGGTCAGCGTGGTTACAGTAACTGGGAACTGTCTTCGGACAGGGCAAATGCGTCAAGACGTGAGTTACTGATGGGCGGGCTGGAGGAAGCCAAAATTCTGCGGGTTGTGGGAATGGCATCCACCGTCAGTATGCAGAAAGGCATTGACCCTAATGCTCCCGTCAATCGTCGTATCAGCATTATTGTCCTGAATAAAGAAGCCGAAAAACAGATTGAGCAGGAAAACAGTGGCGGCAACGCCATGACCGCTAACAGTAGTATGGATGTACAAGACGTCATCAGAATGGATTCGAATGAGGGAACGCCTTCTCAGCCGCCCACCGAACAATCCAATGAAATCACAGCACCGGTGCAGCTTAACGCGACACCGGCAAGTGATCCCAATAAGGTGACAGAGTAAGTAACGATGGATATTACCGCGTTTTATCAGACTTTTTTTGATGAGGCAGATGAGCTATTGGCGGATATGGAGCAGCATTTATTGCTGCTCGATGCCGATGAACCTGACCATGAACAGCTAAACGCCATCTTTCGCAGCGCTCACTCCATTAAAGGCGGTGCTGCAACGTTTGGTTTTACCAAGCTACAGCAAACCACGCATGTTTTGGAGAATCTGCTGGATAGTGCCAGACGTGACGAAATACGCCTGACAACTGACATTATCAACCTGTTTTTAGAAGCGAAAGATATTATGCAGCAACAATTGGATGCCTATAAAAGTTCTCAGGAGCCAGATGAAGATACATTCAATTATATTTGCGAGACATTGCGACAGCTTGCACTGACGTTACAGGAAGAACAGCAGGGGAGTCAGCAAGATACGGATACTTTTGCTGCAAACTCTGAAGCTGAATCTGTAAAAGAAGAAGCCACTCCGCAGGCGGAAGAAAGCAGGGAAGAGCAATCCGCTTCGAATACTCTGAATAAAGACGCCATATCTGAAACGCCGGAAGAGAAACACATTCCGGCAGCGACCGCGGGGCAGGGACGGATGCGTGTGCATTTATCCGGTCTGAAAGAGCGTGAAGTTGCTTTGATGAAAGATGAACTGGGGCATCTTGGCGAAATTTATGACGTTGAACAAACAGCAGATAGCCTTGAAGCCTCGTTAGTCACATCGGCAACAGAAGATGATATTACAGCGGTACTGTGCTTTGTGGTTGAGCCGGAACAAATCACTTTTTTGCCCGTCGCTGATTCATCGGTATCTGAGCCACAGCCGGAAGCGACAAACAGGGAAGAAGAGGTAACCTCAGCCGATCCAGAAACGGACACTCCGGCAATAAAAAGTGCAGCCGGTACAACTGCAAAAAATGAGACATCTGAAGCAGCCGCTCCAGTGCAGCCCATTAACGGGTCATCGGCCAATGAACAATCTGTTGATACGAAGAGCGCCAAACCAGCAGATGAACACGAGGCAGGCCGTCCGGCGCCGCGTCCGATGGCAGGTTCGCCACGGCAGCGGGTGGAATCTTCCAGCATTCGGGTCGCGGTGGAGAAGGTCGATCAGCTCATCAATCTGGTCGGCGAATTGGTGATTACGCAGTCAATGCTGGCACAGCACTGTGATGCTTTGGAACCGACAAAACACAGTGAATTGTTGAGTTGCATGGCGCAATTGCAGCGAAATTCCCGCGATTTGCAGGAATCCGTGATGTCAATCCGTATGATGCCGATGGAATACGTTTTCAGCCGTTATCCACGTTTAGTGCGGGATTTAGCCGGAAAACTGAACAAAAAAGTGGAGCTGACACTCATCGGCAGCTCGACAGAACTGGATAAAAGCCTGATTGAGCGAATCATCGATCCGCTGACACATCTGGTGCGCAATAGTCTTGATCACGGTATCGAAAACCCGGAAAAACGTCTGGCAGCAGGTAAGCCGGAAATCGGTAACCTGACGCTTGCCGCTGAACATCAGGGCGGCAATATCTGTATCGAAGTGATGGACGATGGTGCCGGGCTGAATCGTGAGAAAATTCTGGCCAAAGCACAATCTCAGGGCTTGAACGTCAATGACAACATGAGCAATGAAGAAGTTGCCATGTTGATTTTCGCGCCCGGTTTTTCGACGGCGGAAGTTGTCACAGACGTGTCTGGGCGGGGTGTCGGCATGGATGTGGTCAAGCGCAACATTCAGGAAATGGGCGGGCAGATCCAAATCAACTTTCAGGCAGGGAAGGGAACGGTCATCCGTATTTTGCTGCCGCTGACACTGGCAATACTGGATGGCATGTCAGTCAAGGTGAATGAAGAAGTCTTTATTTTACCGCTGAGTGCGGTTGTCAGCTCACTCCAGCCACAAGAAGAAGATATTTATCCGCTGGCGGGTGATGAAAAGCTCTTGCAAGTGCGGGGTGAATACCTGCCACTGCTGGAATTGCAACGGATTCTGGACATTCCTGATGCAGAAACCGAACCCACGAAAGGCATCGCCGTTATTGTACAAAGTGCCGGGCGTCGTTACGCATTGCTGGTGGATAAACTGGTGGGGCAGCATCAGGTTGTGGTTAAAAACATCGAGAGCAACTACCGCAAAGTGCCGGGTATTTCGGCTGCCACTATTATGGGCGATGGCAGTGTTGCCTTAATTATTGATATTCCTGCTTTGCAAAAACTCAATCATGAGCAGCTGGCCGTGCGTAAGGCCGAACTTGTGAGTAACAAATAATTATTCGTGCTTCTAGTCACTACACAATAAAAGGTAACACCATGTCAGCCATAGACGAATTCAGCAAATTATCGGGGGAAACAGCCGGAAAGGAATATCTGGTTTTCACCTTGGGTGACGAAGAATATGGAATCGAGATACTGAAAGTACAGGAAATACGCGGTTACGACAAAGTCACGCGTATTGCCAACACGCCTGCTTTTATCAAAGGCATCACGAATCTGCGCGGCGTCATTATTCCCATCATTGACCTGCGAATTAAGTTTTCACAAGAAGATGTCACCTATAACGATAACACCGTCGTTATCATCTTGAACCTGCTCAATCGCGTCGTAGGGATCGTGGTTGATGGTGTTTCTGATGTGTTGTCACTGAAAGACGATCAAATCTGTCCGGCACCGGAATTTGCCGTCACGCTGTCAACGGAATATCTGACCGGGCTCGGCTCCATTGAAGATCGTATGTTGATTCTGGTGGATATCGAAAAATTGCTTAACAGCGAAGAAATGGCGCTGGTGGATTCTGTTGTCAAAGAGTGATATTTCCCGGCGCAGTCATGGCTTTCATTCCTGAATATTTTGACTGGTAAAGAGAGTCATGGCAGTGCTGAAAGGCAGCCTATCTGTTTTCGGCCAAAATTGTTTTCGACCAAAATTGCTTTAGATCAAGAAAGCAGAGCAAAAATTCGATTTTGGGAATTACGGGTAAAGTTCCCTTTAAGGATGCCGATAACACTGGCATAGCACGTTAGTGCAAAACGATTTACAACAATTTTTACTACACCAATTTATTACATAATTACAAAAGGGAAGTCATGTTTAACCGAATGAAAATAGTGACGGGACTTATCTCAGTCATCATCTTGTTTGGTGCTTTGCAATTTATCTCCGGGGGACTGCTCTTTAATACATTAAAGAACGATACCAAAGTTTTTGAAACAATAGATAAACTGCGGCAGCGGCAAAAATTACTGGACGAGAGCTGGAACAGTATGCTGAAGGCACGTAACAACCTGAACCGGGTTGGTATCGTCCTGATGACAGAAAACGCGGACAGCGAGAACCTGTATAAAGCGAACGATATTCTGACAGTTGTCAGGGCTGATCTGGACAAAGCAGAGCGTTCTTACCAAAAATATGAACAATTACCGCCCTCAATTGCACGTGATCCTGAACGTGTGCGGCGTTTTAAAGAGACTTACCACGTCCTTTATTATGCGCTGAAAGAGCTGGATGTCATGCTGGGCAAAAAACAGTACAAAGAGTTTTTTGAACAGCCGACTACCGCATATCAGGACGCATTTGAGGCTGAATATGACTTCTATCTGGGACAGAACGAAAAAGAGTATCAGCAGTTATCTGAAGAAGCTGATACCGCTTACCGTAATGTCATCATTAGCCTGATTGTCATGTTTGTGGTGCTGATTGCGGTGATAATCGCCAGCTGGATTGGTTTACGCAAATCGCTGATCGATCCGTTGCACAAATTGCTGAACGTAATTAAAGATTTCTCAACCGGCGATCTGACCAAACCGATTGACGTTTCCAGCACCAATGAAATGGGCATGTTGGCGGTCGGTTTACAGCATATGAAGGAAGAGCTGATCCATACCGTCAGAAGCGTTCATAACAGCACCGAAACCATTTATACCGGCACCAGCGAAATCGCCGCAGGCAACAACGATCTTTCCTCCCGAACAGAGCAGCAGGTTGCCTCATTGGAAGAAACTGCCGCCAGCATGGAGCAATTAACGGCGACGGTAAAACAGAACGCTGACAACGCCCGTCAAGCCAGCAATCTGGCTGACAATGCTTCCGATATTGCCCGTCAGGGTGGCAAAGTGGTAGCAAACGTTGTGCAGACCATGCACGACATTGCAGACAGCTCCCGCAAAATTTCAGATATCACCGGCGTGATCGATGCCATCGCTTTCCAGACCAATATTCTGGCGCTCAATGCGGCGGTAGAAGCGGCACGTGCCGGTGAGCACGGACGCGGTTTTGCAGTGGTTGCCGGCGAAGTCCGCAATCTGGCGCAACGCAGTGCAGAAGCGGCAAAAGAGATCAAATCGCTGATTGAAGATTCGGTCAGCCGGACTGACACCGGCTCTGTGCTGGTAGAAAGTGCCGGTGAAACCATGAACAAAATTGTCGATTCTGTCACCCGTGTGACAGACATCATGGGTGAGATAGCCTCCGCTTCTGACGAGCAAAGCCGTGGAATAACTCAGGTTGGTGTGGCTATCTCTGAAATGGACAGAGTGACACAACAGAACGCATCGCTGGTTGAACAGTCCGCAGCAGCAGCAGCAGCGCTGGAAGAACAGGCAGTGATCCTGACCAAAGCAGTGGCCATATTTCAGTTACCGGAGCAGGCAAACAGGAAGCAGCCTGAAAAAAGAAAACATGAAGTTTTATCGACGATAAAATCGCCGGCTTCTCCAGCTAATAAAATCAACTCTTCTGTATTGAAGAAAGGTAGTGACGCGGAAGACCCATCTAATTGGGAAACATTCTAAAAAATAATAGCGATAATCACGGCTGCGTTGCATTATGCAGCCGTTAAACGAGGTGATTACATGTTAGGCAAGTTTCGCATATCAACCAGTTTGTACCTATTGCTGATGATGTTTTGTATTATGCAGATAATTTCCAGTGGCTTATCTATGGGGATTGTTCATACAGATCAGTCATATATCGAGAGAATTGATAGCGGTACTCAACGGCGGGATGCTCTTGGGCTGAGTTGGGCCGCGTTACTACAAACACGTTTCACTTTGAATAAAATCGCCATTGCCCAGAAAGTCGGGCAACCGAAAGAACAAATCGATGAGATGGAAGCCATACTCAAAGGTGCAATGAATGAAGCAGAAAGAAATTATGCTTCATTCAGCGCACTGGCGCAGGCTGGGCAGGCTCATGCAGGAAAAAATAGCAACAGTGCTGATTTATTCTCAGCCGTTGACAGTTCCTACCAAGAATATATAGATGCGTTGAAAGAGCTGAAAGGCTTTCTTTATGGAGGACAGTTTCAGGCGTTCCTCGATCAGCCAACAGAAACTTATCAACGTAAATTCGAGGTGGCTTATAACAATTACATGCACTACCTCACGACTGATATTAACAACGCCGTTTCCGATGGCGCATTTTACTATAAAATTTCCCTTGCCATGTTTTTTGGCTCGATTCTGATGGTGTTTACTGTCGCTTTCTCGGCGCACTGGTGGTTGAAACGTGCCCTGCTGAAACCCTTTGACAATATGAGCGCCTGTTTTCAGGATGTCGCCGAAGGCCGGTTGAACAAAGAAGTTGCTGTGACCACGAATGATGAAATTGGCGATATTTTCAGAAAACTGCGTGATATGCAGGCTTCATTGATCAAATCCATTGCTTCAGTTCGGGATAACACCAATCAAATGTATATCGGTATTCAGGAAATCACTCAGGGTAATACCGATTTATCCTCACGCACCGAGGAGCAGGCCGCATCACTGGAAGAGACCGCTGCCAGCATGGAGCAGTTAACCGTGACGGTGAAACAGAATGCAGAAAATGCGCGTCAGGCCAGTGCATTAGCGGTATCTGCTTCGCAAACCGCCACTAAAGGCGGCGAACAGACCAGCAGTGTTGTTGCGACGATGGAAGAAATTGCCAATAGTTCGAAAAAAATCAGCGCAATTATCAGCGTGATTGATGGCATCGCCTTCCAGACCAATATTCTGGCACTGAATGCAGCAGTTGAAGCGGCGCGTGCCGGTGAACAGGGCAGAGGCTTCTCTGTTGTTGCCGGTGAAGTCCGCGATCTGGCCCAACGTAGCGCCGAAGCGGCCAAAGAGATTAAAACGCTGATTGATGAATCCGTTCATCGTGTTAATCAGGGTTCTGAACTGGTGAATAACGCCGGGAAAACCATGGATGAATTGGTCAAGTCAGTGAATCAGGTTACCGATCTGATGACTGAAATTTCTGCCGCTTCAGATGAGCAGAGCCGTGGCATTCATCAGGTTGCGCAAGCCGTCAGCCAGATGGATCAAGTTACGCAACAGAACGCCGCCTTGGTAGAACAATCTGCCGCTGCTGCCGCTGCGCTTGAAGATAAAGCGGACACTTTGGTAAAAACCGTGGCTCAATTCGAGTTACCGGCAGATTTAGATTATGAGGTCGAGCAACAGGAATATCCTGCATCAAAAATGACCGATGAGTATGTTGTAAGCCAAGTACGCTGAGGTCAGATGAAATTCAATTTAACAGCTTCAGGCTCTGAAGCTACTGCACCGCTGAACTTTATGTTTCAGCGGCATAGCCTGTCGGATGCGCAATTTGAACGCATCTGCCAGTCTATTTATCAACGCGCCGGTATTGTGCTGGCAAAAAATAAACGTGAGATGGTCTATAACCGCCTGATCAGACGGTTGCGTGTTCTGGGGCTGAATGACTTCGGCCAATATCTGGCGATTCTGGAGCAAAACAGCCATAGTCAGGAGTGGGAATTATTTATCAATTCCCTGACAACCAATCTCACCGCATTTTTCCGGGAAGCCCATCACTTTCCCATTCTGGCGGCTCATGCCCGTAGAAAAAAAAATGGCGCAACATATCGTGTCTGGAGTGCGGCAGCCTCGACGGGCGAAGAGCCGTATTCTATAGCAATGACCCTGCATGACGCCCTGTGCGATAGATCGGGTGATAGATCGCATGATAGAACGACGAACAGCAAATCGCCTGATGCACCGGGATACCAAACACATCAGATAAAAATCATTGGCAGCGATATTGATACCAGTGTGCTGGAAAAAGCCCGTAAAGGTGTCTATCGAATAGATGAATTACAGCATTTGAGTGAACAGCAAAAGAAAAAATACTTTTTCAAGGGCGTTGGTGCTTTCGAAGGATTTGCCAAAGTTCGCCCGGTACTGGCAGATTTGGTGAGTTTTCAACATCTGAATCTGCTTGATTCTGAATGGGAACTTGAGGGGAAATTCGATGCGATATTTTGCCGTAATGTAATGATTTATTTTGATAAAAAAACGCAGGAAAGGATTTTACAGCGTTTTGTCAGTTTCTTAAAACCAGATGGTCTGCTCTTTGCCGGGCATTCCGAGAACGTCACTCAAATTAGCCGAGAGTTCTACTTACAGGGACAGACCGTTTACGGTGTAGGCCGGGCAAGGAGGGGTTATGAATAAAATAACAGTTCTTTGTGTGGATGATTCAGCGCTGATGCGCCAAATTATGCGGGAAATTATCAACAGCCATTCCGATATGGAAGTGGTCGATTGTGCGCCTGATCCTTATGTTGCCCGCGATTTAATCAAAAGGTATAACCCGCAGGTGCTGACGTTGGATGTCGAGATGCCGAGAATGGATGGCATTGATTTTCTTGAAAAACTGATGCGTTTGCGCCCTATGCCTGTCGTGATGGTTTCATCCCTGACAGCAAAAGGGTCGGAAATCACCCTGAAAGCACTGGAATTGGGTGCGGTGGATTTTGTCACTAAACCGCAATTGGGTTTGCGGGAAGGCATGCTGGCCTACAGTGAGCTGATTGCTGAGAAAATCCGGGCAGCGGCACAGGCAAAAATCAGCACCATAAAACCGGTGCCGGAGACAGCCGCACCACTGAGTTTTAAGCCGCTCTTATCCAGCGAAAAATTAATTGCTGTCGGTTCCTCAACCGGAGGCACCGAAGCGCTCAAAAGCCTGTTGCAACCTTTACCTGTCACCAGCCCTGCATTGCTTATCACCCAGCATATGCCGCCCGGTTTTACCCGTTCATTTGCAGAACGGCTCAACAAATTAAGCCAGATAACGGTTAAAGAAGCGGAAGACGGGGAACGTGTTTTACCGGGACATGCCTATATTGCGCCGGGAGATCACCATATGGAATTGTGCCGCAGCGGAGCCAATTACCAGATCATGGTCAACAGAGCTGCTCCGGTCAATCGCCATCGTCCTTCTGTCGATGTGCTGTTTCGTTCCGTCGCCCAATATGCAGGGCGTAACGCCGTCGGTGTTATTCTGACCGGCATGGGCAATGATGGAGCGGCGGGCTTGTTGGAAATGAAAAAAGCGGGCGCTTATACACTGGCTCAGGATGAAGCGAGCTGTGTGGTTTTCGGTATGCCACGGGCGGCAATTCAACTGGGTGCGGTTGATGATGTGATGGATCTACAAAAGCTCAGTAAAGCCATGCTGGCAAAAATCAGCGCGGGCCAGTCAATTCGGATTTAGTTTTTATTGTACCTGAGGATTTCGGGTTGCCGGGCAGCGGAACGCAGCCAATAAAAGAGGCAGCTTGAAAGACGACGAGTATATTTTGTTAACTTTTGCGGCGCGATATGCTGTCAGATAAATAAATATCAAGGAGCTTTTATGGCAAGTAAGGATCTAAAATTTCTGGTTGTTGATGACTTTTCAACCATGCGTCGAATTGTGCGTAATTTACTGAAAGAGTTGGGCTTTAACAATGTTGACGAAGCACAGGATGGGGCAGAAGCACTGACAAAACTGCGGGCTACTGAATTTGATTTTGTTATTTCAGACTGGAATATGCCGAATATTGATGGTCTTGAATTGCTGAAAACCATTCGCAGCGATGAAAAACTGGCGGCTTTGCCTGTCCTGATGGTCACGGCAGAAGCGAAGAAAGAAAACATCATTGCCGCTGCGCAGGCCGGAGCCAGCGGTTATGTCGTGAAACCATTCACAGCGGCAATTTTGGAAGAGAAGCTCAATAAAATATTTGAAAAATTGGGGCTCTAAGGAGACAAAATGAGTGAAAATCCAGTCATGCCGAGAGATGAAACGGTTACAGCCACTGAAATAATCAGTCGTATCGGGCAGCTAACCAGAATGCTGCGTGATAGCCTGCGTGAACTAGGGTTGGATCAAACCATTGCTCAGGCGGCTGAGGCGATCCCTGATGCCAGGGAACGCTTGAATTACGTTGTCCAAATGACGGCACAGGCAGCTGAAAGGGTGTTGAATTGCGTTGAAGCCGCTCAGCCCCGCCAGAATGAATTAGAGGCTGCCGCAAAATCCCTGACCCAACGCTGGGATGAGTGGTTTGCCAATCCGACTGATTTAGAAATGGCAGGAGCACGCTCTCTGGTCACAGACACGCGAAACTATCTCAGCCTTGTGCCGGAACATGTCACATTTACGAATACCCAGCTGCTTGAGATCATGATGGCACAGGACTTTCAGGATCTTACCGGTCAGGTTATCAAGCGGATGATGGAAGTCATTCAGGAGCTGGAAAAACAACTGGTCATGGTATTAATGGAAAATATGCCTTCTGATCAGATGGCCAAAACGAAAAAAGAGAACGACAGTCTTCTTAATGGCCCACAGGTCAACCAGAATGGCGCTGGTGTGATTGCCAATCAGGAACAGGTTGATGATTTATTGGATAGTTTAGGTTTTTGATAACGACTGGCAGTACCTGAAAGGACACATTTTAATTTTCTGAATACGTTTGGGCGTGCAGGATGGCAGCCCAAGCGTCCTTCCCTCTCTTAAATATACTGTTTTTTTAAACAGCTCACATCTTATCAACTAAATTTAATGTATAAATTCACAGTATCTAATACATATAAGGTAAATACTGTGCAATCGATAAAAAAAATCATTCATCTGGCAGGTTCATTTATTTCTTACCATAAAGATTTCCCTGCACAGCAGGAAAATCACCAGAATCCGGTGATGTTTCTGCATGGCACAAATAGCAGTGGCATGAGTTTTGGCAGAGTAAAAAAGGCATTCAGTGATGATCGGGCCGTGATTATTCCCGATTATGCCGGTTGTGGTGATTCTGGTTTATCGACAGAAATACTCACTGTTGAACATCTTGCCGAACAAGTGGCAGCAGTGATTAACGACAGTAATGATGCACCCGTTGATTTAGTGGGCGTATCTTTGGGCGCGGTGGTTGCCGCCGTGGTTGCGGCAAAATATCCACATTTGGTCAATAAACTGGTATTGACTGCACCGTGGGCAACAAATGACGATCCCTATTTTCGGCTTATGCTGACGACCTGGTTAAAACTGGAAAACAGCGATCCGGCCTCAGCGACTGCCTTTGCACTTTCCCATGCGCTCAGCCCTGAATTTATCTCGTCATTGGAACAGGAAACGCTCCAGCTTATTTGTGCTAAACCGTCAGAAAAAGAGGCAGCAAGGCGCATCGCGTTGGGATTATCGGTCAATATCGAAAATGAACTCGCCCGGATAGATAAAGAAACACTTATTATTGGCTTAAATCGCGACACACTTATTCCGCCTTATCTGGCTTACGAAGTTCACCGTAAGATAAAAAACAGCCTGTATGCGGAAGTGAACAGTGGCCATGCTGTTCAGATGGAAAACCCGATAAAATGGAGCAAAACCATCAGAAACTTTTTGCATAAGGGGTAATTTACTCAGAAGAATCAGGCACAAAAAAGTTGGTATGGTCGTATTCATTTGATTTTGTGATAACTCAGGCTTACTCATAAGTAAGATTGTTCACCGATGACTGTCGTCGGTGATCACTCTCACAATATTAAATATTAATATCAAGAAAAAATGATTAATCCTCGCTTATTGTACCGAAATGCTTTTTTATTGATTGCGATAAAATTGTTGCTGATTTGTTATTTTCAATTGAGGTACAAGTATGGATTTATTAACACAATGGCTTAATGCAATAAATGGGGTGGTATGGGGAGTACCCATGTTGGTGGGGCTTCTGGGAATCGGTATTTTCATGCAGCTCCGTCTGTCTTTTCTGCCGATACGCAAGTTAGGAACCGGGTTTAAATTACTTTTTCAAAAAAATGAACAACGCGGGGAAGGGCAAATTTCACCGTTTAACGCATTAATGACCGCGTTATCCGCCACCATCGGCACAGGCAATATTGCCGGCGTTGCCACCGCCATTGTCATGGGCGGGCCGGGAGCCTTATTTTGGATGTGGATGACTGCGCTGGTGGGCATGGCAACGAAATATTCTGAAACAGTGCTGGCAGTGCGTTATCGTGAAACGGACAAAAATGGCAACTATATCGGTGGCCCGATGTACTACATCAAAAACGGGCTGGGGAAAAAATGGATCTGGCTGGGCACGTTGTTTGCTTTCTTTGGTAGCATCGCGGGCTTTGGCATTGGTAATACGGTTCAGGCTAACTCAATTGCTGAAGTGTTACAGAGCAGCTTTGGCGTTGATAAAACGCTGACCGCAGTAGTTCTGGTGGTTGTGGTCGGCGCGGTGTTAATTGGTGGCATCAAACGTATTTCTGACGTGGCGGGTAAACTGGTTCCTTTCATGACAGTCGGCTATCTGGTGGCCGGGCTGATTGTTCTGGGGCTTAATTTGTCAGCCATACCCGCTGCGTTTACCCTAATCGTCAAATCTGCATTCACACCTGTTGCCGCACAGGGCGGCTTTGCGGGTGCGGCTGTTTGGGCCGCTATTCGTTTTGGTGTTTCCAGAGGGATATTCTCAAACGAAGCGGGTATGGGCAGCGCGCCTATCGCCCACGCAGCAGCAAGAACCCAGAACCCAATCCGTCAGGGTCTGATCGCGATGTTAGGCACTTTCATTGATACCATCATCGTTTGTTCGATTACCGGTTTAACTATCATCATTACCGGAGGCTGGCTGACAGGCGAAACCGGCGCCACACTCACCGCGTCTTCCTTTTCTTCCGTTATTCCGGGTGGTCATTATATCGTCGCAATCGCGCTGGCACTTTTTGCTTTCACCACTATTCTGGGCTGGAGCTTTTACGGTGAAAAATGTATCCAGTATCTGCTGGGAACAAAAGCCATTAAGCCTTTCCGCCTTGCCTGGGTTATTGCCTTGCCGATTGGCGCTACCCAATCACTGGATTTGGTCTGGTTATTGGCGGATACACTCAATGCCATGATGGCGATCCCTAACTTAATTGCCATTGCGCTGCTAAGCCCGGTGGTATATCGCCTGACTAAAAGCCATATCCACGATGTAAATGCCGATAGTTTTGAAATAAAGGCAAAGCAGAGTGAAGTTAATATCGCAATGAAAACAGATTAATAAATATTATATAAAGATATAAATTGAGGTAGCTCCCATGCTTCAAGAAATGCGTTATCAACCTGAACGCACGGATTGGGGCATGGGAACATATTATTCATTATGACGTTCAACGATCTATGTCTGCATAGATCAAAATATTCAAAACCGGTTTCTACGGTGATAAATATAAAAATAAAATGATAAAGGAACTCTAATGAATGATGTCAATGTCGTACCTCATCCGCTGCAAATTCCGACGATCTCCCCTGAAAGCGATTCCAGCGAAAACTGGGCTGACTGGCGCTGGCAGCAAAAAAACGCTTTTCGTGATGAAGTGACTTTGCGTGCCGCTTGTGGTGGCTGGAGTGATGAAGTAAATCAACACATCCGGCAAAACTTGCAGGGGCAGAAAATGCAGATCACACCGTATTATCTGCAACGCATTTTAGCCACCAAGCAATCCGGTGATATCACGGAAAATCCGCTCTGGCGGCAGGTTGTTCCCTTTTGGAATGAAGAAACGCTGAATGGTTATGATGGTGAGTCAGAAAACTGGGAGCTGAATGATGAGATGAAAACGCCCATTTGCCAGCACAAATATGATAATCGGGTTATTTTGCGCATGGTGAATGCGTGTAACTCCTATTGCCAGTTCTGCTTTGAAGCGCTGCGAACCTTAAAAGTCGATTCCGATAAATCCAATGCAGGCCGCAGCTCTTTCCAACAGTCGCTTGAATATATTAAAAATACCCCGTCAATCGAAGAAGTTATCCTGAGTGGCGGTGATCCGTTAATGCTGACGGATAACAAATTGGCGGAGTCGCTGGCTGCCATCAGAGAAATCAGGGATGATCTGTTGATCCGCATTCATTCCCGTGCGCTGACATTTAACCCTTATCGAATTACCGATGCCTTATTGGAAACATTGGAAAAACACCGCGTCAATGCCTTTGGCGTCCATGTTTGCCATCCACTGGAGCTGAGTGATGAGTTTCAGTCTGCGGTACGGCGAATCCAGCGTGTTGTGCCGATTGTGTTTTCCAATATGCCATTCCTGCGCGGTATCAATGACAACGAAGCAACACTGCATCAATTATTTATCGAACTCTATCGCATGGGCGTGAAACCCTACTATCTCTACCATTTTATGCCGTTCTCGCCCGGTTCTTCGGAATATAAAGCGTCAATTAATGATGCCATTGCGATCATGAAAAAGCTCAAGCGCCGGGTCTCCAATATCGCCTTGCCGGAATATGTCCTGCCTCATATGAAAGGGAAATTTACCGTTCCGCTGTTCACCGATCCCGATGAAATACCACAGTTTGAAACCCGTGGTGATAAACGCTACTACCGTTTTACCAACTGGAAAAATGAACCATGTGAATGGCTGGATAATTAATTCCATTTCAAGGATAGACAATGAAACCGAATGCGATTTTATTTGTAGATATTGATGAAACAAAAATCACCCATTATACCTACCGGGAACCCCATTTTGCGGCAGCGAAAAAGATGGGCTTATTGTGCCTGACCATTGCACGTCAAGGCCGGCCTCACACAGAACGGCTTTTTGCAGATAGTGACAAAGTTTATTTACTGGAATCACTATCTTCTGAGTCTTTGCATGAAATGGTGTTGATATTGCAGCAAACTTACCATTTACGTGGGATTTTCTGCCATGCCGGACACGCTTCTGCCAGCGGGCAAATGGGCTGTATCGTGGCCGAAATATGCCAAAAAATCGGCTTACCCCATGCGCCGTCTTCCTCCATTGCTGCGTGTAATAATAAGTTCCTGATGCGGCAGGCACTACAAAAAAAGGGAATTCGCTCGATACGTTACGCGCTATGTCACAGTGAAAAAGCGCTACGCGAGCAGGCCGAACTCATCGGTTATCCGGTGATGGTAAAACCGCCTTTCGGGGCGGGATCGGCCTTTATCAAGAAATGCCACAACTGGCCTGAACTGCAATCTTATTACCGGGTATTCACCGCACACTATCAACACTCAGCCTTCACCGATTTTCTTGGCAATATCCAGACTTATGCGACCCATGAAGGTGTCGAATACATTAATCAACCGGGGCAAAGCCTTCTGTTGGAGGAATATATTGATGGTATTGAAGGCACTGTCGAATGCGTGAGCACACAGGTTTTTGTTCATCCGGTATTGATCAATGAAAAACTGATCCTGACCGAAAAACAGAATACGGTACTGGAAAATCTGCTGATTTCGCCTCCGGTTTCATTTACGGCGACAGAACAGGAACAAATCAGACATTACGCTATCGCCTGCATACAGGCCGTCGGGTTGAAGAACGCCATTGCCCATCTTGAATTTCGCATGACGGCGGATGGCCCGGTGGTTATTGAAATCAATCCGCGTCTTGGTGGTTTGTTTGTGAATTCCGCCTTTCGTGACCTTGCCGGGTTAGATCCTTATCAGCTTTATCTCGCCATTCTGCTGCAAGAAAAAGAGATTGATAGCCAGATCAAACAAGGCCAGCAACGGGCGATGGCAGCGCAGCAGCACTACGCCATGATTGCGCTTTATCCGCAAAATAGCGGTTATTTTCAGGGAATAGACAATATTGAATACATCAAACAAAACCCCTGTGTGATCGAATGCCTCTCTCAATCGGCTGGCTGCTTTATTAATGCTGAAACGGAAGAGCATTACCTGCTCAGGTGTTGGGCAAAAGTTCACGATGCGACTCATGCCCGCGCGTTACATGACGAAATACTGGCGCATGTAAAACCTATTATTGTTCCAGTTTCATAAGGTGCTCACGTTATGCAAACGACATCAATAAAAACAAGGCTCTTGACAGAAATTTCGGCTCATTTAATCAATGAACATTATTGCCATATTCCCGGTTTTAGTGAGCTGATTTCTTATCAGCAGGAAGAAGTCGAAACATTCAAACGCCAGTGGGATAATCTGGTGCTGGATCAGAATTTCAAAAATTATACCCATCGGGAAAGGCGTATTCTGCGTTATCACTATCATCCCGGCGCAGCGAATCCGCTTCAAATCAATCTGGATAATGCGTATCAATCATCGGTCACTTATGATATCGAGTACCAAAAAGGCGCTAACCAGCTCAGTTATGCTGAACAAACGTTCATTGACCATCCTATGATGCAGCGCATTATTGCGACGGATATCGGCATCTTGGGTAAAAATTTAGTCACAGGCTGCCACTACTCCATTGATATTCACCAATTCCGGGTGAAAGCGTTTTCAGGAAAAGAAAGCCCGACAACATCCGGTATTCATCAGGATGGGCAGGACTGGATATTTATGCACTTTATTCAGGGCCATAATATTGAACCTGTTATTTCCGAAGTTCACTTAACTGAGAATGAAGCGCCTCCTTTACTGCAAACAACAATGGGGCGTTTTCTCGAAACACTCGCCATCAATGATCGGCAACTTTATCATCGGGCAGGCAATGTCCGGCAATTCTCTCCAGAAATAGCGGCATTTCGGGATTTATTGCTGGTGACTTTCCGTCAACACACAGAATAGCGAGAGAGCGAATAATCATGTCAACTCAGGAAAATAGATTGAATTTGCGTTGGTCTGGCCGTAACGCGTTATTTATCGTTACGGCAAGGTTTGTCTCCGATTTTGGCGCATTCCTGAATATGGTGGCGTTATCCACTTACGTTTACCTGCTCAGCAACAGTGTCCTGCACGTCAGCATTTTTCTCGCCTGCCGTGTTGCGGGTGGCGTGATTGCCAGCTTAATCGGCACGCCGTTTTTCCGCCGATACAGCGGCCGCTGGCCTTTGGTCTGTTTCGATCTATTGCGGGTGATATTGCTGACCCTGTTATTCGTGATCCCGGCGGCACAGCAATTATTGATCTTACCGGTGATTGCTTTCGGCATCGGCTTGGGCAACTCAATGTTTGCTATCGGGTTAAACAGCCAACTTCCGCACTGGGTTCATGCCTCACAACGCATCTCAACCAATTCCTGGCTGACATCCGTCGCTGCAACAGGCGCGGTTCTCGGCAGCTTGGTCTCTGGCCTGTTGGTCGCCAGCAGAGGTTATGAAATGGTCTTTCTGGTCAATATCATCACGTATTTACTGGCGGCGATACTGATTATGCCATTGCGTTTTATCACTGAACCTGAACAGCCGGGAACACGAGCGCTGGGTAACGAATGGCGGGAATTGCGGCTTGGATTACGCGGCGCGCCTGTGCTGGCGGGAATGTTGTTCCTCAGTCTGGCGGATACACTGGGCAGCGCTGCGCATAACGTCGGTTTTCCGATCATTTCCAAACTCCTCAATCCTGATAATGCCAGCACCGTGATGGGCTTATTGCTGGCGACATGGGCTACCGGAAAATTCAGCGGCGCCCGCCTGACCAGCTATCTGTTGCGTCAGCGCGACACATTAAAAATGGAGAAACTGTTTTTTCTCGGCGTTGCATTGATGTCAACGGGCTTTATCCTGACTTTCCAACAGACCAGCCAGCTTTGGTTACTGATGTTTGCCGTATGGGCAGGCATTGGTGACGGCATTGCTGAAGTCAGCCTGATCTCCCGCGCACAAAGTGAACCCGAAAACCTGCGCTTGCCCATTTTCAGCCTGCTGACCTTATTGCAGATGACAGGATTTGGTATTGGCATGTTGCTGGTTGCCCCGTTCTACGTCTGGCTGCCACCTTCCAGCGTGATCATCATCTTCCACGGCATACCGCTCACGGTGTTGCTCGGCATTCTGATTTGGAAACGGCGTCTTGCTTTTAATCAGGTGTGAAAAGTGAACCGACGCCATTATTTCTCTGCCGGTTCTCGTCTGGCTATCCAAAAACTCAGCATTGCTCCCAATAGCAACAGAAAAGCGATACAGAGCATGGCAGCAATAAATGCAGATGATATGGCGGACACATCAGGCCGTGAACCCAGTACGGTAAAGAAAATACCGCCAATAACCGCCACGCTGAGCGCCGCGCTGATTTGCAACGTTGAATTGACAATGCCGGCAATCATTCCGGAATAACTTTTATCCACACGGCTGATGATCATTCTGACCAGTGTGGGGAGAGCAAGACCTTGGCCATATCCAATCGCAAATAAAATCAAAGCCAGCAGCACGCCAGAAGGAGGATGGCCGGGTAGGGTTCTGGAAATCAGGATTATCAATGCGATAAAACCGACCGATTCCAGCGCCATACCTACAGGATTGATGAATCGCCCTAGCCATCGTCCGGCAATAGGTGTAGACAGCGGTCCCAGCAGAAAACCTAACCCAAAAGGCAGAAAAACCAATCCGGCGGTTAAGGGTGTTTCACCGAGCGCTCCCTGAAGATAGATGGACAACAGGAGAAAAAACGCCGCAATGGAGTAGAACAGCAATGCGACAACCAATCCTGTGCGTAGGCCGGGAGCCTGAAGTGCTGATGGGTTAACCAGAGGTTCACCGCCGCTCGCAGACAAACGGGTTTCATAACGCCAGAAAACCGCCGCCAACACCGGGGACAGAGCCAGTAGTATCCACGCCCAGAGTGGCCATCCGGCTTCACGGCCCTCAATCAACGGAATAACCACACAGCTTAGGGTTAACACGGACAACAACACACCAGTGAGATCTAGCCGACGGGTACGCTGTATTTTCGTTTCCTGCAACAACGGCAGGCCGAAAATAAGGACAAGAATAATGATGGGGAGATTAACAAGGAAGATGAGTCGCCAGCCCAGACCGAAAATATTTAAGGAAATCAGCATTCCCCCGAATACTTGGCCTATCACAGAGGCCAGACCAAATATCGCGCCATAAATTCCCAGTGCTCTGGGTTTTTCGGCCTCTGGGAAAATGGCCTGAATTGACGCCAATGCCTGTGGGGCTATGATAGCGGCCGCCAGTCCCTGTAAGGCGCGTCCGATAATCAATACCCAAGGCGCTTCTGCAAGGCCACACAAGGTTGAAGCAAGAGCAAACCCTGTCAAGCCAATGAAAAAGATGCGATTACGGCCATAAATATCTCCCAGCCTCCCACCGGTAATCAGCATAACGGCATAAGTTGCTGCGTAAGTGGATATGACCCATTGCTGGCCTGCCGCGCTCATGCCCAGTTCATCCCTGATGTCGGGTAACGCCACATTGACAATGAAAAAATCGAGCGGAGGCAGAAACGCACCTACCAGCAGTATGGCGAACATGATCCAGCGCCGGGAAGAAGTGGTTATACTTGTGTTTGGCATGTTTTGTCACCTTTACGCACATTAGAATAAACTAGTTCAAAATCAGACCGAAGGCGAATTGTAGCGGCGAACTCTCGCCGCTATCAGTGACAAAATGATAAGCAGTGACAAAATGATAAAAACGAAAAAATCACAAAGACGGATAATCGATATAGCCTTCCGCACCGCCGCCGTAGAAAGTTTCCGGGTGTTGTGGGTTTAGCGCTGCGTTATGTTTCAGGCGTTCAGCCAGATCGGGATTGGCGATATACATACGGCCAAACGCCACCGCGTCGATCAATCCCTTGCTGATAAGATCTTCTGCTTTCTCCGTGGTATATGCGCCAGAACCAATGACGACGCCGGGGAAATGGTCGCGGATTTTCTGGCGAAATTCGTCAGTATAAGACTGACCGCCCGCCCAGTCCGGTTCAGACATGTGCAGATAGGCGATGCCGCGTTTCGCCAGTTCGCCAATCAGGTACAGTGCATCCGCTTCTTCGTTCGGCCCATTATCGAGATTCTGGAAAGAACCAATCGGCGATACGCGAATGCCGATGCGATCCGGGCTCCATTCCTGACTCACCGCGTCAACCACTTCCAATATCATACGCGCCCGGTTTTCTACGCTGCCGCCGTACTGATCGGTTCGTTGGTTAGAGGAAGGAGAGAAGAACTGGTGCAGCAGATAGCCGTGCGCCGAGTGCAGTTCTGCCATATCGAAGCCTGCTTCACGGGCATTGGCGACAGCCTGTCGAAAATCATTCACGATTCCCGGAATTTCGCTGGTATCCAGCGCTCGCGGCATGGACGTATCGACACGAACCGCCTGACCCTGTTCATCACGCAAAGAAGTGCGGGTTCCCGCGCTAATCGCAGACGGTGCCACCGGCGCCTGACCGCCCGGCTGCACGCTGCTGTGAGAAATACGCCCGGTATGCCACAACTGTACGCCGATATGCCCGTTTTCGGCATGAACCCCATCGGTGATTGTCTTCCACGCAGCAACTTGTTCAGCGCTGTGCAGCCCCGGCGCACCGGCATAACCTTTCGCCTGCGCAGAAATCTGGGTTGCTTCGGAAATAATCAGGCCAGCCCCTGCGCGCTGTCGGTAATATTCCACCGCCAGTGGAGTCGGAATATCCCCCGGCTCAATGCTGCGCAAACGAGTGAGAGGGGCCATAAAAACGCGGTTCGGTACTGTGATCGCACCCAATTGTAGTGGGGTAAATAATCGAGGGGTAAACAGCCGTGGGGTAACTAATTTGCCTGTTGACATATTTTCTCCTGTGATACGAAACAAAATAGACCAGTCGTCTAGTGAATGGGTAAAAAAATAATCAGAAACGCCTGTTACCCGGCAGGCGTTAAAATAATATTTTGTGTATGGGCTAATGCACTTTCCAATGGCACGGTGCTGTGGGAAATTTTGGCCAGCAGGTTTGCGCCAAGCCACAAGGCATACAGCACTTGCGCCTGAGCCTGTGCTTCCCCCGGAAAAGAAATCGTGCCTTCTTCACGGCCTTTTTCCAGCGCCTGCGCGAATAACGCGATGGTACAGCCCGCGCCTTTTTCCATTGCCATGCGCATATCATCAGAAAGATCGCACACTTCGGCGGAAAGTTTTACGGTCAGACAACCGCTGATAACACCCTGCTGGTGGAATTGTTGCAGGGCTTCCCGATAGCAGGTCAGGATGCGATCCCGATGGTTACCTTCGCCGCTGGCAAAATGGCTGGTGAGATACTCATGGTATCCGGCATAGTGCCGCTCAAGCATCGCGACGCCAAAGGCTTCCTTGGAACGAAAATAGTGATAAAACGAGCCTTTCGGCACTTCAGCAATCTTTAATAACTCGCTAAGCCCCATACCGGTAAAGCCACGGCTCATACAAAGTTGTTCGCCGGTAGCCAGCAGGTGCTCGCGTGTATCGTGTTGTTTCGTATATCTGTTCATGGCCGAAAAATATAATAGACCATTCGGTCTAATGCAAGTTTTTATTATCGGCTCAGTGATACTTTTCATATCGCAAACACGTCTGCAAAAAGCAATTCAATTTTTTGTTTCGCTGAGTCTCATATAAGTTTATAGTTTACTTCACTCGTGTGGAGTCTCGTTATTGGGTTTTAATATTAATAACATTAAAATAAAAAGTCAGGTGTTATAAATAAAAATCTAGTAGCATCATAAAACATATTAATAAATTATCTTATAAAGATAGGAGTTTTTATTTAATGAATAAAATAACTATTGCTGTCATTAACCCTGCTCCATCAAGAAGTTATTTATATGAAAAAATGAAAGAAAAAAACATAACTTGTTATGCTATTTACACTCGGCCTTTTCTCAATGTCCCCAAGATGATACCCATTGATAATAACTTATTTGATTCAATCTTTATTGTCGAGCAGGATAAATTGAATGAAATGAGAATTATTATTTTTTCCCTAAAGGTTGATTATATTTTATGCGGTTCTGATGCCAGTAGCCATATTGCAGATATTATCATGGAAAGCACACATCCTGCTTACGCCAATAACAGTTCGACCTCCTGCTTTAGAAATAATAAGTATTTGATGCAACAAAAAATTAAAGAAAATAATCTTAACTATATAGAAACAATAAAGATCAATCTTCAGAAAGATAATATTGATTATTTTAATATATCGTGGCCTCGATTTTGCAAACCTGTCAACGCAGCAGGCTCTATTGGTGCTTTTGTCGCTACCAGTGATAGTGAGTTTAATGAAAGAGTGAATAAAGAATATCCAGATTACCTTATTCAAGAGCTTTTAATTGGCGATGAGTATTTTGTTGATACTTTTTCTGTATCTGGTGAGCATTTTATCAGTTCTGTACAACAATATAAAAAAACGATAAAAAACAATACGCCAATACCACAATATAATGAAATTGTTACTGACCCTTACCTTTACGAAGAATGTGTGCGTTATGTGATTCAGTGCTTAGATGCCTGTGGTTTAAAAAATGGTTTTTCACATACTGAAGTATTTTTGACCCAGAAGGGTTTTAAGTTAATTGAAATTAATAACAGGATCAGTGGTGCCTCAGGAATGCCAAATAAAATGGCAAATTATGTCGGGCTGAACTCCCAACCCGATCTATTGAGTTGTTTTTTAAAGAATGGCTTGTCTGAACTCCGCAACCTTCCGACAGTTCCAAGAGGTTATTCCAGAACTATTTCTCTACATAAACACAATGATGGCATTTTGAAAAATCCAGCCGATGTTCTAAAAACATTTAAGTCTGTCAAGGAAATATACTTTCTTTATCAACCGGGTTCTGAGGTATCCAAATCCTGTTTTGGTGATTTGACAACAGTCTGTTTTGTGCTGCTATTTAGTGAAGATGCTAATGAAATAGAACGTGATACTCAATCTATTCTGGAACTCGAAAAAGATAACTCGTTTCTCTGCATTTAATATTGCCTGATAGCGGGCGCTATTATCTGTGCCTATTTTTATATGCGTTTTTTCATAATAATAAAACACCAGTGTCAGCGGTATTTTGTTATTTTGGAAATCTATTTATAAGTTTTATATTCAATGGAAAAAACATGAGTGATTTTTTGAAAATAGGAAGTATTATCAATCCACTACAACAGAAGTATTCAGCTATTACTCCGGTTGTAAAAAAATGCAAAGTTGTTGTACCTGCCAGAGTTGACACATTTCTCTGTAAAACCCAATATTTTGTCGAGCCACCTCAGAGGCAAATTTATCCAGTAGGTTCAATAAACTTTGTCATTGATCAATATTCCTCTGCATCAGTCGAAATAAACACACAAGGTACAGGAAACCAAATTTATTCCAGCAGAAATAAAATTATTTCTCATGTTTTTCTGATGCTAAAGCAAGTATTGAATTTTAAAGAAGATCTAATAATTAAAGCCGAAAACCAACACAATATTATTCATGGCGGATTGGGTTCGACAGTATCGTTGGTTGGCTCTATAGCCATTGCGATTAATGAACTTTATGGCTGTCCACTCACTAAAACTGAATTGATTAAATTTCTTTCGCAGAACTACGGTGAGGAAAATGAAGAAAACGAAGATACACTTCATCCTGCTGCAAGTATCGGAGGCGGTTTTGCTTCAGCACTCATGCCCGGTAATATCGTTATAATGCAGTGTGATACAGGTTATCCACTTTCTTTCAATCTTCCTGAATTCTATAAAGTCGTCACCTTTTTACCTGATTTATGTCAATTACCATCAGGGTATGACGATTATCAATTAACAATGATCGGGTATTCTCGGCTTAAAAATATGGGGCATGAATATGGGGCGATCCGTAAAAAGATTATGGATGAAATCATTATTCCAGATTTAGCTGTCGGGGCATATGCTGGGTTATTTTTTCACATAAATCAATACACGATTGGGAAGTACGGCAATATCCCGGAGTATTTCTCTAATCGATGGGCTATGTCTGAGTTACGGTTCGAAGATATATTTTTATTTATCTATAAACGATTGTTCAATATTTTCAGCGATAAAGAATGCTGTTTCTTTGTTTCATCAGGTGGTCCATTAATCAGTATCATAACACCTGACGAACATAAAACGGTACAAGCCTTACAAGGTTTACCCGGTCAGTTGTCAATTCATTATTTACATAATACAGCTGCTCTGATTAAACGTTATAAATAACATCATTATTTCAAAGCAGAATGAAGTTGATTATCAATAAAAAATATTTCTAACACATTAATAAAAATGAGTAACGTATGAAACCAATAATAACAACCATTTTTTCACATCTTAATAAAGCATTAGAAAATATTCATTTTGATGCATGGGTTTATTTTCGTCATAAAGATGAAAGCTACTATATAGGTGGAAATAACAATATATATGGGAATGGCAATTCTGAAAATAACCATTATGAAAAATACAGCCCTGAAAAATACATCAAATTTATTGAAGAGAATGTGGTATATATAAGAAAGTCAGCTGATCATATACAAGATGAATATTTTCATATTCCGACAAGTTTTCACCAGTCTATAGAAAGTATCAGATTGCGTTTATATATTAATAATATGAATGAAAACAGAATTTTTATGATTATCAAATTACCGGATAAAATTATTAATGAAAATTTAATTCGTGAAGTAATCGTATTTATTTTTAGAGCCAATCAGCCTATAGATGAACTGTATATCAATCTTAAGGGTATTATCTATAATACATTTAACGTGGAAAATTCATTTATTATTGAAAAATGCAGAACCAAATATACGTTATTTGAAGAACTTCAAACTATTAATAACCAGCAGCAGGGCAATTCATTGCGAATTACGGTAGATAAGATAAATTGCATAATAGATTTATCAAAAAATAAGGATCTGACTCACCTTTTGCCAAGCAATTTGATTATTGAATTCGAACGTCCTTATTATGGCTGGTCAGAACAGGCAGAACGCCGGTACTCCGAAGTGACTGCCCGCATCCTTGCTGAGATCCCCAAACAAGATATTTTACGGAAAACGCAGAGTAAGTTCCGTCGTGTTATGTCCGATTAAACCTGATGATAATGACGATGAGGAAATAAAACTGAATCATTATTGCTAAAATTCAAACAAAGGAAGTACGTTATGCCGTTTCAGCCTTATTTTTTCCGGGCTTTGCAAAGCCGTAATTTTCGTATTTATTGGCTGGGAATGAGTGTCTCGCAAGTAGGCAATTGGGTACAGCAAATCGCTGTTGGCTGGGTCGCTTACCGGTTAACGGAGTCAGCCGGCGCGCTGGGTTTCCTGAGCCTGTGCAACAATCTTGGCGTTTTGATGCTTGCGCCCTTTGCCGGTGTATGGGCAGATAAAGTGGATAAACGCAAATTTCTTTATCTCACTCAGGCACTATTTCTTTTGGAAGCATTGATACTTGCACTGCTTTCTGCCACAGGAAGTCTACAGTTTTGGCATCTGGTGGCACTTTCCCTGATAGTGTCGATTGTTGCTGCTTTTGATATGCCATTACGCCAGACATTGATCGCTGAATTGGTCAATGAAAAATCACTGCTGGCGAATGCCGTTGTCCTCAATGCGTTTTCTTTCAATTTATCGCGTATCGTTGGGCCCGCAATAGGTGGATATTTACTCGCCAGCGTTTCAGAATCCGCCTGTTTTGCACTTAATGCTTTCAGTTTTCTGATGATTCTGATCTCATTATTTTGTCTTCGTTGGTCATCTCAGCCACAGTTATTGCCCACTGACAAACAGGATTTTTTGGAAAATTTGCATGACGGTATTCAATATGCGTGTCGGTTTTTACCGATTAGCGCTTTATTGCTGACGCTGCTGATGTCTGGGTTGACGCTGGCGCCTTTTTCAACGCTGGTTCCTGCGATAGTCCGCCAGTTATATGATGGTGATTCAGTCATCGTGGGTAATATTTATGGTGGTTTCGGATTTGGTGCTATCGTCGCAGTCGGTTATCTGGCTTGCCATCAAAGTATCAAGGGATTAGAAAAACTCATTTTCGCTGCTATCCTCTCTGCCAGCGTTGGGTTGATAGCACTCTCCGGCACTCATACGTACTGGGTTGGTCTGGCTTTATCTCCCATATTGGGAGCAGGAATCATCACCAATCTGGTGGCCTGTAACAGCCTGTTACAGGTTTTGGTCGCGGATGATAAACGGGGGCGCGTGATGAGCTTATTTGTCATGGTCAGTGTGGGTGTCTATCCCTTAGGTGCTCTCGGCATTGGCCTTATTTCAGGTTATATCGGCCTGCGTTACACGATGTTACTGGCTGGCGGTGTTGGCGTACTCACAGCGCTTATCTATTATGATTACCTGCCCCATATCCGGGCAGCCTTAATATCAAATACCCTTTAGCGAGTTGGTACATGGCTTAAATTCAGGCTAATAAAGTAAATACCCCCGCAAATTTTGCAGTGTTCCAGCCATTGAATTTCCGCGCTTTTGTCATGCTTAGCGTAATTTTATTTGCCGATTCCTGAAGTCCTTTCTTGAAATGCTCTTTCTTGAAGGTAACAAATGCTCACCAAGGAAAGCTGTGGCCGAAGATAGCGATCTCGAAAAAACCGAAGAACCCACGCCCCATAAACGGGAAAAAGCTCGCAAAGAGGGGCAGGTAGCGCGTTCAAAGGAACTCACTTCTATCCTGATGCTGGCGGGAGGCGTCAGTCTGCTTTGGATGAGCGGGCAGTCGATAACCCATGAACTTTCATTGATGGTATCCGCAGGTTTTCATTTTGATCACAACATGGTCAGCAATGATAAGCAGATGGTGCAACAAGTGGGGCGTTTGCTGAAACAGGCGGTCTGGGCTGTGTTACCGGTGTTTGCGGGTCTGGTGTTGATTGCATTAGGGACACCGGCATTAATGGGAGGGCTGATATTCAGTTCAAAATCCATCAAGTTTGACCTGACCAAATTGAATCCGGTGGCGGGGCTGAAAAAGATTTTCTCCATGAATGCGCTGGCGGAACTGTTCAAAGCCATCCTGAAAGCATCATTGGTGGGCGGAGGAGCCGCGCTGTATATCTGGGCGAACTGGCCAGCCATGCTCAGCCTGCCCAGCCAGTCTCCGTTGGAGGCACTGAGCGATTCCACGCTGATGATGATTTTTGCCGGTTATGTTGTCCTGTTTATGCTGATACCGATGGTGGCGTTTGATGTGCTTTATCAGATTCGCAGCCACCTGAAAAAATTAAGAATGACCCGTCAGGAGATCAAGGATGAATTTAAGGAGCAGGAAGGGGACCCGCATGTAAAGGCGCGGATTCGCCAACAACAACGTGCGGCGGCGCGCAAAAGGATGATGGCGGATGTGCCGAAGGCGGACGTTATCGTCACCAACCCGACTCACTACGCCGTTGCGTTACAGTATGACAGCCAAAAAATGGGCGCGCCGAAAGTGTTGGCGAAAGGCGCGGGCCTGATTGCGTTGCGTATCAAAGAAATTGGTGCAGAAAATCGAATTCCGTTATTGGAAGCGCCTCCTCTGGCACGGGCATTATTTCGCCATGCTGAAGTGGGGGGCTTTATACCGGCAGCCCTTTATGCGGCTGTAGCGGAAGTGCTGGCCTGGGTTTACCAATTGAAACGTTGGAAACGGGAAGGTGGCCTGAAACCAAAAACACCTGAAAATTTGCCAGTGCCGTCGGCGCTGGATTTTGCTGGAGAAAATAATCGTCATGGCTAATCTGGCCTCATTGTTTCGTTTACCGGGGAATATGAAAGGCTCTCAGTGGCAAATGCTGGCGGGGCCGGTTCTGATCCTCATGATCCTGTCGATGATGGTACTGCCGTTACCCCCATTCCTGCTGGATCTGCTGTTTACCTTCAACATCGCATTATCCATTATGGTGTTGCTGGTGGCGATGTTTACCCGCCGGACGCTGGATTTTGCCGCGTTCCCGACCATTCTGCTGTTTTCCACCTTACTGCGCTTGTCACTGAACGTGGCGTCTACCCGTATCATTCTGATGGAAGGGCATACCGGCACGGCCGCCGCCGGGCAAGTGGTGGAAGCGTTTGGTCATTTCCTTGTCGGCGGTAATTTTGCCATTGGTATTGTGGTTTTCGTGATTCTTATCCTGATTAACTTTATGGTGATCACCAAAGGTGCGGGGCGTATTGCTGAAGTGGGCGCGCGCTTTGTGCTGGACGGAATGCCGGGTAAACAGATGGCGATTGACGCGGATCTGAACGCCGGGCTGATTGGTGAAGATGAAGCGAAAAAACGCCGGGCAGAAGTGACGCAGGAAGCGGATTTCTACGGTTCGATGGATGGTGCGAGTAAATTCGTGCGCGGTGATGCCATCGCCGGGCTGATGATTCTGGTGATTAACATTATCGGTGGCCTGATTGTCGGTGTTGCGCAACATGGCTTGAGCCTTGGGGATGCGGCAGAAGCCTATACCTTGTTGACTATCGGAGACGGTCTGGTGGCGCAATTGCCGGCACTGATTATCTCCACGGCGGCGGGTGTTATCGTCACTCGTGTTGCGACGGATGAAGACGTCGGTCAGCAAATGGTGACGCAGCTTTTCAACAACCCAAAAGTGATGATGTTGAGTGCGGGCGTACTGGGCTTGCTGGGTTTAGTGCCGGGAATGCCCAACTTTGTGTTTCTGCTGTTTACCGCTGCACTCGGTGGTTTCGGTTACTTCCTGCTGCGTAAGGATAAAAATCCGCCAAAAGACCAACATGAAGAGATGAAAGCAGCGGAAGAACAGCAACAAACCGCAGAAGCTTCATGGTCAGATGTTCAGCTGGAAGATCCACTGGGCATGGAAGTGGGTTACCGGCTGATCCCGATGGTGGATTTTCGCCAGAATGGCGAATTGCTGGGGCGTATTAGCGGTATTCGCAAAAAATTTGCACAAGAAGTGGGCTACCTGCCGCCGGTCGTGCATATCCGCGACAACCTCGAACTGGCACCGGCCAGTTACCGCATCATGATGAAAGGGGTGGAAATTGGCCGTGGCGAGGCCCATCCGGGACGCTGGCTGGCAATTAATCCGGGCGGCGCGTTCGGTGAATTGCAGGGCGATCTGACCAAAGATCCGGCCTTTGGCCTGCCTGCGGTCTGGATTGATGACAGCTTGAGGGAACAGGCACAGGTGCAGGGTTATACCGTCGTGGCAGCCAGTACCGTGGTAGCAACGCACCTGAATCACCTGTTGTCACAGCATTCCAGCGAACTGTTCGGCCGACAGGAAGCGCAACAATTATTTGAGCGGGTAACTCAGGACATGCCAAAACTGACGGAAGATTTTATCCCCGGCGTCGTCAGCCTGACTACGCTGCATAAGGTGCTGCAAAACCTGTTAGCGGAACAAGTGCCGATCCGTGATATGCGTTCCATCATTGAAACCTTGGCGGAACATGCACCGATACAGACCGATCCGTATGAACTGACGGCGATGGTGCGAATTGCACTGGGCCGGGCGATAGCGCAATACTGGTT
>JAIRVT010000102.1 GCA_031253755.1 Enterobacteriaceae bacterium | reverse complement strand
GATAAAAGGTACTCCGGGGATAACAGGCTGATACCGCCCAAGAGTTCATATCGACGGCGGTGTTTGGCACCTCGATGTCGGCTCATCACATCCTGGGGCTGAAGTAGGTCCCAAGGGTACGGCTGTTCGCCGTTTAAAGTGGTACGCGAGCTGGGTTTAGAACGTCGTGAGACAGTACGGTCCCTATCTGCCGTGGGCGTTGGAAGATTGAAAGGGGCTGCTCCTAGTACGAGAGGACCGGAGTGGACGCACCACTGGTGTTCGGGTTGTCATGCCAATGGCATTGCCCGGTAGCTAAGTGCGGAAAAGATAACCGCTGAAAGCATCTAAGCGGGAAACTTGCCTTGAGATGAGTCTTCCCTGACTCTTTAAGGGTCCTAAAGGAACGTTTAAGACTAAGACGTTGATAGGTTGGGTGTGTAAGCATAGCGATATGTTGATCTAACCAATACTAATGAACCGTGAGGCTTAACCTGACAACACCGAAGGTGTTTTAGAGAGACGAGAAAGTTTTCGAAAGTGAGTGAGAAGCCGAAAGGTGAAGGACACAGCAGCTTGTTCAAGATTACTGTTTTGGTTTAATGGTGCGAAAGCGGGTTAAACGGAAACAAACCGAATTTGTCTGGCGGCAATAGCGCGGTGGTCCCACCTGACCCCATGCCGAACTCAGTAGTGAAACGCCGTAGCGCCGATGGTAGTGTGGGGTCTCCCCATGTGAGAGTAGGGAACTGCCAGACATTAAATTAAAGACTTATTGTGAGATTTCATGATAAGCAGCCGAAAGGCGAAAGAATAAGTGGAGCGGTAGTTCAGTTGGTTAGAATACCTGCCTGTCACGCAGGGGGTCGCGGGTTCGAGTCCCGTCCGTTCCGCCACTTAATTTAGGGGCGTAGTTCAATTGGTAGAGCACCGGTCTCCAAAACCGGGTGTTGGGAGTTCGAGCCTCTCCGCCCCTGCCAGTTAACAACTAATTAATAATTAAGTAGTTTTCAGATTGATAACCCAGCTAAATTTAGCTGGGTTTTTTCTTTTTGCCTCAGGGTTTATAAATCTCCATACCTCCTCCTGTAGTTAAAATCATTTTTTAAATTAATATGTTATAGAACGCCATCATCTATTGCAGGTGCTTTTTCGACAGGTATTCTGAGTAGCTGTTGGATAAGTGCGTGTTGGTCGCTGTTTTGCAGCCACACGGCATATAATGACCGCTTGATGAGTTCATTATTTGGTGCAGTGACGAGTTTAGGATAATCTTCCAGCCAGTATGTAGGAAGGAAAGTTGCAGCGTTAACGTTATCTAATAGCTCTCTGGCAATATGCGCTGAAGTTGTTGTAATGATCGGTGGATGATCATTTTTCAAAATATGTTGTTCCTGTTGGTGAAAATCAGCTCCCCATTCGAGCTTTATGTAGTTTTCTATACCTTGCTCGAGATTATATTGAGTTGTTAATAAAACAAGCTGGATGCACCCTATTATCTGGCTTTGAAATTCATCCATTTTTGGGGGTTCGGTTGTGATCAAAAGATCTAATTCGCGGGCATGCAGCTGTTTGACTAATGATTGGCGTGTAGAGATGCGTGATTCTATTCTCATCTCCTGATTATGCTGATAAAACTTATTTAGCCAAGAAGTCAGATAGGCTTCCCATAGGGATGCTGTGGCACCGATAGAGAGTTCTGTATGTTGCGCAACATAGCTGATTTCTTTCTTTGCCAGTTGCCAGGTATTCATTAGTGATTCTGCATAAGGTACAAGGCGCTCACCAGCAGCAGTCAGACGAATATTATTGCGATGTCGTGTGAATAAATTAGCACCTAATTGATTTTCTAATTGCCGGATCCGAAAGCTAACTGCCGACTGTGTTAGATAGAGTGATTCAGCTGCCCGACCAAAGTGACGAGTCTTACTGACTTCCAAAAAGGTTTTCAGTAATTCGGTATCCACATGCATCTCCAATAGTTTTTGTCGTTAAGATTTAAATATTTTGTTTTACAGAATGTCAAGCCTCCCTAATACTCCGCGCCATAATTAGTATGACAGTAGAGTTAGGAGTGTGTCAGATGGCTGAAAGCTTCATCACGACTAATCGTTTTTTTGATAATAAGCATTATCCACGCGGGTTCTCCCGTCACGGTGATTTCACCATCAAAGAGGCCCAATTACTAGAACGTTATGGTTATGCGTTCAATGAATTGGATCTTGGTAAACGCGAACCGCAAACAGAAGAAGAAAAACTGTTTGTCGCTGTTTGCCGTGGTGAACGCGCCCCTGCAACAACTGAAGAAAAAGTATGGGCCAAGTATTTGGAAAAAATTAGGCGTCCAAGACGTTTCCATACTCTTTCTGGCGGAAAACCACAGTTAGATCCTTCCGAGGATTACACTGATAGTGATGATTAATATCATCATTAAGAGGAAGGATCCATTAAGGGGTGAGTATGCCCCTTTTTTAATCATCCAGCCTGCTTTTGTAACTGAATCAGTAACCGATCCATACACCGATAACTGAGTGCTTCCATAATATCCGGTTTTTCTATACTTTTTTGCTCTTTCAAGTCTGCAATTGTGCGTGAGACTTTTAATATCCGGTTCCAGGCTCGTACAGACAACCCTAATTTTAATAGGGTGTTTTCCAGAAAAACGGCGTCCTCTGCTTTTAGTTTACAGACATTCTCAGTTTGTTTGCGATTAAGCTGAGCATTGACATATCCACAACGCTCTATTTGTATGTTTCTGGCCTTTTGTACTCTCTTTTTAACTTCATGGCTACTTTCTCCCTGTTTTGCTGATGATTGGCTCAGAATTCCCGGAGGAAGCAGAGGGACATCAATGGAGAGATCAAAGCGGTCTAAAAAAGGGCCAGAGAGTTTAGCAAGGTAACGCAATACTTGTTGTGGAGTGCTGCGATTATGTAATCCCTGATGATATCCGGTAGGGCTTGGGTTCATGGCGGCAATTAATTGAACCTGTGCCGGGAAGCAAACTTTTGCTCTGGCTCGCGATATAACAATCTCTCCGGATTCTAATGGCTCGCGTAACGCATCGAGGACAGCACGATTAAATTCGGGTAATTCATCCAAAAACAATACGCCATTATGTGCAAGAGAGATTTCTCCGGGTTTAGGAATTGAACCTCCTCCAACGAGTGCTGCCATTGATGAACTGTGATGAGGTGCTCTAAATGGGCGTATATGCCATTTTTGAGGGGTAACTGTCTGACCGGATAAGCTATTGATTGCAGCAACGTCCAGCGCTTCCTGATGCGTTAGAGGCGGCAGCAGGTCACATAATCGACTGGCCAGCATTGTTTTACCTGTTCCAGGTGGCCCAAGCAGCAGGAGATTATGACCGCCAGCAGCCGTGATCTCCAAAGCACGTTTGGCTTGTTCCTGTCCGATAATATCTTGTATATCCAAAACGACGGGCTCAGTTTGCGGGATAACCGGAACCGGAGACGATAAAATATTTTTTTCGCCCTGCAAAAAATGACACACTTGTAGTAAGTGATTAGCGATTAATGTCTCATCTTGAGATAAGATAGCTAACTCAGCCTGATTTTCGGCAGATAAGATTAATTTTCTACCTGCATTCTGGGCACTTAATGCAGCAGGAATTGCGCCCATAACCCTTCGGATCTCACCAGAAAGCGCTAACTCACCTAAAAATTCATAATGTTGCAGTTCATTTAGTGGAATTTGTTCTGATGCAGCCAAAATTGCAATGGCGATAGGTAAATCATACCTTCCTCCTTCTTTGGGCAGATCCGCCGGAGCAAGATTAACGGTGATTCTTTTTGCCGGATAGATAAATCCACTATTAATCAACGCACTTCTGACACGATCTCTGGCTTCTTTAACGGTCGTTTCGGGCAGGCCGACCAGTGTTAAGCCGGGTAAACCATTACTGATATGTGCTTCTATCGTAACAATGGGGGAATCGATACCTATTGTTGCTCGTGTATAGATGATCGCGAGTGCCATGATGCTCTCCTTAGCAAGAAAACGATTATCATGAATTGATAAAAAATAATAAAAAGTCCCTTTTTGCTATTTTGCGAGGGTTCTCGAAAATATAATCATTATCATTTTTTCTTGAAAAGTGAGGGTTATTATAATGTATTGTTATTTATTATCTTTATTCTCTTATATTGAAAAGCTGAAATTAAATTCATATGATATTATTATTTAGTTTATTAATTGTTTTGATTTATTATTTTATAATTAGTTTTGCTGACAAAAGTGTATTTTTAATGATTACATCTGTTTTATAAGAAATTGAATTGTATTTTTATGATTATCTTAATTAATTGTTTTATTAAACATATAGATAGTAATTTATATTTCTTATTAAAGATGTGAAAGCCTATGGTTTTGCTAAATGATTATATATTTTTTTGAAAAATAGATAAAAAATTTTATCTTCATAAAAAAACAAAAATAATCGTTGTCAATAATTATAGAAAATGATAATTCTTAAATATACGTCGAACCTATGAGTGTGAACGAAAAGAATTATGAGCAGATTTGTTCTAGTGATTAGCCTAATTATTATTCGTGTGGTGGTGATTATTCTACCGTGCGGGGCTGCACTTGAACGAAGGAAGGCGTAGACAAAAAACAAGCCAGATTTCAAAAAGCCCCCGCACAAAAAAGATGCGGGGGCTTTTTTTTGGTGCATGCAAAGACATGCGAAAAAGAATAGAAACGAACATAAACGACATCACAACAAACCACTGACAGGGTAAATACGGGTAGGAGAACGGCGATGAATGGGGCGCAATGGGTTGTACAAGCATTACGAACACAGGGAGTTGATAAGGTTTTTGGTTATCCAGGCGGTGCAATCATGCCAGTGTATGATGCGTTGTATGATAGCGGTATCGAGCATTTATTGTGCCGTCATGAGCAAGGTGCTGTTATGGCAGCCATCGGTTATGCAAGAGCAAGCGGCAAGCCCGGCGTTTGTATCGCAACATCGGGGCCTGGAGCCACCAATTTAATTACCGGGTTGGCTGATGCCTTGCTGGATTCTGCGCCGATTGTTGCCATTACTGGTCAAGTCAGTTCTGAACTTATTGGCACCGATGCCTTTCAAGAAATTGATATGCTGGGCCTTTCCCTCGCCTGTACGAAACACAGTTTTCTGGTGGAATCACAGGAAAAATTACCTCAAATTATGGCTGAAGCCTTTGCCATTGCGATGGACGGTCGCCCCGGCCCTGTTCTGGTAGATTTACCGAAAGATATACAGCTAAATCAAGGCGATTTCGCGCCTTATCTGATGCCAGTGACTCCACCTTACGCGTTGCCTGAGCCTGAACTGGCACGGGCTCGCCAGATGATGGCGGATGCCCAAAAGCCGGTGCTGTATGTCGGCGGGGGTGTTGGCATGTCTGGTGCCGTGCCTGAATTGCGCCATTTAGTGGCAGAGTTGGGATTACCGGTGGTTTCTACCCTGAAAGGATTGGGTGCCGCAGATACTAAGCATGAATTTTATCTGGGTATGTTGGGCATGCACGGCACGAAAGCCGCTAACTTTGCGGTACAGTCCTGTGATTTGCTTATTGCCGTTGGAACCCGCTTTGATGATCGTGTAACCGGAAAATTGAATACGTTTGCCCCACATGCCAAGGTCATCCATTTAGATATTGATCCGGCTGAACTCAATAAATTACGTCAGACGCATGTTTCATTGTTGGGAGATTTAAAAACATTGTTGCCTCATTTGCAGCAACCTTTGTCAATCAAAGCATGGCAACAAGAAGTTAAGCAGTTAAAGAATGAACATACATGGCGCTATGACCATCAGGGCGAACGCATCCACGGGCCAGCATTACTGAAACAGTTATCTGATCGCAAACCATCAAACACCGTTGTTACCACTGATGTGGGCCAGCACCAAATGTGGACAGCTCAGCATATGGAATTTGACCGACCTGAAAATTTCATCACTTCCAGTGGGCTGGGAACAATGGGATTCGGTATTCCGGCAGCGATTGGCGCACAGATGGTTCGCCCGGACGATATGGTGATCTGCATATCCGGTGATGGCTCTTTCATGATGAATGTCCAGGAATTGGGCACGATTAAACGTAAAAAATTACCTATTAAGATGGTCTTGTTGGATAACCAACGATTAGGCATGGTTAAACAATGGCAGGAGTTATTTTTTGAGAAACGTTATAGCGAAACCATTTTAACCGATAATCCTGATTTTGTTGCCTTAGCAAAAGCCTTTGATATTCCGGGTCAGCACATTACTGCAAAATCGCAAATCAATGCTGCGTTAAATGCCCTGTTCAACAGCGAAGGTCCCTACTTATTACACGTATCCATTGATGAATTAGACAATGTTTGGCCACTGGTTCCCCCTGGCGCAAGCAACGCAAATATGTTGGAGAAACCATTATGATGCAGCATCAACTTGCTATTCAGGCACGATTTTGTCCTGAGATCCTTGAGAGAATTCTGAGAGTTATTCGCCATCGTGGTTTTCATATATGCGCATTGAATATGGATCATACAATAGACAGTAATAATGTCAGCATTGAACTCACGGTCACCAGCCAACGTCCTGTGAATTTGCTTTTTTCCCAGTTAATGAAGTTGGTCGATGTTGCTGATGTTGAGATACAACAGAAAGAATCACAATTGATAAGCGCATAAGGCGCGATTGAAGGAAAAACAGAATGACGAAGAAAGCGGATTATATTTGGTTTAATGGGGAAATGGTACCTTGGGCGGATGCGAAAGTGCATGTTATGTCTCATGCCCTGCATTACGGAACATCAATCTTTGAAGGCATCCGTTGCTATAACTCGCATAAAGGGCCTGTTGTTTTTCGCCATCGTGAACACATGCAGCGCTTGCGTGATTCAGCGAAGATTTACCGTATGCCTGTGAGCCAGAGCATCGATGAATTAATGGAAGCCTGCCGAGAAACACTTCGTAAAAATAATTTAGTCAGCGCTTACATTCGTCCATTAGTGTTCATTGGTGATGTCGGCATGGGTGTAAATCCGCCAGAAGGTTACAAAACGGATGTCATCATTGCCGCCTTTCCGTGGGGTGCTTATCTGGGTGAAGAAGCGTTGGAACAAGGCGTTGATGCGATGGTTTCTTCATGGAATCGCGTTGCGGCAAACACGATCCCAACGGCGGCGAAAGCCGGTGGCAACTACTTGTCCTCCTTGCTGGTGGGCAGTGAAGCGCGGCGTCATGGTTATCAGGAAGGGATCGCTCTGGATGTGCACGGTTATCTTTCCGAAGGTGCGGGGGAAAATCTGTTTGAAGTCAAAAATGGAGTATTGTTCACGCCACCATTCACCTCAGCAGCGCTGCCGGGGATCACACGGGATGCCATTATTAAATTAGCGCAGGATCTGGGGCTGGAAGTTCGTGAGCAAACCCTTTCCCGCGAATCACTCTATTTGGCTGATGAAGTCTTTATGACCGGGACCGCCGCAGAAATCACGCCAGTGCGGAGTGTCGATGGTATTCAGGTTGGCGTCGGTAAATGCGGGACTGTCACCAAGAAAATCCAGAGTGCATTTTTTGGCTTATTTGATGGCACGACAGAAGATAAATGGGGCTGGTTAGATCCGATCAATCCTTAATCGTCATTCATGACTCACTATTTACTAGCTATTCACTAACTATTTATAAATTAAATACAAAATTTCACAGGCGGTTCGTTCCCGCCTGTTTTCAGATACTGCTTAGACAGACATGGGAGTAAAAAATAATGCCTAAATATCGCTCTGCCACGACAACTCATGGCCGCAATATGGCGGGGGCTCGTGCGTTATGGCGCGCAACGGGAATGACTGACGCGGATTTTGGCAAACCCATTATTGCTGTGGTGAATTCCTTTACCCAATTCGTACCCGGCCATGTTCACTTGCGGGATTTAGGTAAGCTGGTGGCAGAACAAATTGAGGCATCCGGGGGGGTTGCGAAAGAGTTCAACACCATTGCCGTTGATGATGGCATCGCGATGGGGCATGGAGGAATGCTCTATTCATTGCCTTCCCGCGAGCTGATCGCTGATTCGGTGGAGTATATGGTGAATGCACATTGTGCGGATGCCATGGTGTGTATTTCCAACTGCGACAAGATAACGCCGGGAATGTTGATGGCATCATTGCGTCTGAATATTCCGGTTATTTTTGTCTCTGGTGGGCCGATGGAGGCCGGAAAAACGCGGCTTTCCGATCAGCTCATCAAGTTGGATCTGGTGGATGCCATGATTCAGGGCGCTGATCCGAAAGTCAGTAACGAACAAAGTGATCAAATCGAACGTTCTGCCTGCCCGACGTGCGGTTCCTGTTCCGGTATGTTTACGGCGAACTCAATGAATTGCCTGACAGAAGCGCTGGGGCTTTCACAACCGGGTAATGGTTCATTATTGGCGACCCATGCGGATCGCAAGACCCTGTTTCTCAACGCTGGCCAACGCATTGTTGAACTGACCAAACGTTACTACGAACAAAATGATGACAGCGCTCTGCCGCGTCATATTGCCACGAAAGCCGCGTTTGAAAATGCCATGACGTTGGATATTGCGATGGGCGGCTCGACGAATACCGTTCTGCACTTATTGGCTGCTGCTCAGGAAGGTGACGTTGATTTCACGATGGCGGATATTGATCGCCTGTCTCGTCAGGTGCCGCATTTATGCAAAGTGGCGCCAAGTACCCAGAAATATCATATGGAAGATGTACACCGTGCGGGGGGGGTGATGGGAATTCTGGGTGAGTTGGATCGCGCCGGGTTGCTGCATCGTCATGTGAAAAATGTACTGGGCTTGGATTTGTCGCAAACATTAGCACAGTACGACATCATGCAGACCGGAGATGAAAGCGTTAAACGCATGTATGCCGCAGGCCCGGCAGGCATTCGTACCACGCAGGCTTTTTCGCAGGATTGTCGCTGGCCTGCTTTGGATACCGACCGGAAAGCAGGTTGTATCCGTGAACGGGAGAGTGCCTATAGTCAGGATGGCGGGTTGGCGGTTCTGTACGGCAACATTGCGGCGGATGGCTGTATCGTGAAAACGGCGGGCGTGGATGCCAGCATTTTGACTTTCCGTGGTCCGGCGAAAGTTTATGAAAGTCAGGAAGATGCGGTCGAGGCGATTTTAGGTGGCAAGGTTGTTGCGGGTGATGTAGTGGTGATTCGTTATGAAGGTCCGAAAGGCGGGCCGGGTATGCAGGAGATGCTCTATCCAACCACTTACCTGAAATCTATGGGGCTGGGAAAAAGCTGTGCGCTGATCACCGACGGGCGTTTTTCCGGCGGTACATCAGGGTTATCCATCGGCCATGTTTCGCCGGAAGCGGCCAGTGGTGGCCTGATCGGGTTAATTGATGATGGCGATATCATCGAGATTGATATTCCGAACCGCAGAATCCAGTTAAGTGTCAGCGGACAAGTGCTGGCTGAACGGACAGACGCTGAACTATCCCGTGGCGTTCAAGCATGGACACCAAAATCCCGCGAACGCCAGGTTTCATTTGCCTTGCGGGCTTATGCCTCGCTCGCCACCAGTGCGGACAAAGGTGCTGTGCGTGATAAAACCAAATTAGGAGGCGAATGATGGCGGTTTATCCCCTTAATTCGGCTCCCAAAAGCGCGGAATATCTGAAAGCGGCGCTGAGTGCACCGGTTTATGATGTGGCTCAGGTCACGCCCTTACAGGAAATGAAAAAAATTTCTGCTCGTTTAAATAACACGATTCTGGTTAAACGAGAAGATCGCCAGTTAGTACACAGTTTCAAATTGCGCGGCGCTTACGCGATGATTGCCGGCTTGACGGTAGCGCAAAAAGCCAAAGGCGTGATCACCGCTTCAGCGGGCAACCACGCGCAAGGTGTCGCATTATCAGCCAATAAAGTTGGCATTAAAGCGACCATCGTGATGCCGGTAGCGACAGCTGATATAAAAGTCGATGCGGTGCGCGGTTTGGGTGGTGAAGTGCTGCTACATGGGGCGAATTTTGATGAAGCGAAAGCCAAAGCCATCGAAATATCAGAACAGCATGGCTATACCTTCGTCCCGCCGTTTGACCATCCGGCCGTGATTGCGGGTCAGGCAACATTAGCGATGGAACTGCTACAGCAGGATGTTCACCTTGATCGCATTTTTGTTCCGGTTGGCGGCGGTGGATTAATCGCCGGTATCGCCGTCCTCATCAAACAACTTGTGCCGGAAATGAAAGTCATTGGTGTGGAAGCGGAAGACTCTGCCTGCCTGAAAGCCGCGCTGGAAGCCGGCCATCCTGTCGATTTAGCACGGGTTGGTTTATTTGCGGAAGGTGTTGCGGTTAAACGGATTGGCGATGAAACATTCCGGCTCTGTCAAAAATATGTTGATGACGTTATCACCGTCGATAGTGATGCGATTTGCGCCGCTGTGAAAGATATTTTTGAAGACGTCAGAGCCATTGCTGAGCCATCAGGTGCTTTGGCGCTGGCAGGCTTGAAAAAATACGTCCAGCAGCATCAGGTTCATGGGGAGCGGCTGGCACATATTCTTTCTGGCGCCAATGTGAATTTTCATGGTTTGCGTTACGTTTCAGAACGTTGTGAATTGGGGGAACAGCGCGAAGCCTTGCTGGCGGTTACGATTCCTGAGCAGAAAGGCAGTTTCCTGCATTTTTGCCAGATCTTGGGAACACGCATGGTCACTGAATTCAGCTATCGTTATTCAGATGCTGACGATTCAGGCAAAGCCTGTATTTTTGTCGGAATCCGGCTGAGTCGCGGAAACGCTGAACGTCGTGAAATTATCGAAGAGCTGAGAACCGCAGGATATCAGGTCTCTGATTTGACTGATGACGAAATGGCGAAGCTGCATGTGCGTTATATGATAGGCGGCAGGCCCTCCAAGCCATTGCAGGAGCGGCTGTTCAGCTTTGCTTTCCCTGAATCACCGGGTGCTCTGATGAAGTTTTTGCAGACGCTGGGAACTCACTGGAATATCACGCTGTTCCATTACCGCAGCCACGGCACGGATTATGGTCGCGTATTAGCGGCTTTTGAGCTCTCAGGGCTGGAAGTCTGCTTTGAGCGTCATTTAGATGAACTGGGCTATGAATATCATGATGAAACCGATAATCCCTCATTTAATTTACTGTTGAAATAGCA